>DAITPO010000029.1:0-33466 GCA_036833535.1 Candidatus Acidiferrales bacterium
GATTCCTTTGCGGTGACTGTTCATTTCTTTGTGGCTGTGATTTGATTGGGCCTCTGATTTGGAGGCCTTTGATGAGCGAGAGATGGCGGGGGAAATGGGCGGTTGTTACCGGGGCTAGCGCGGGGATTGGGACGGCGCTGGCGCGATTGTTGGCGAGGGGCGGGACGAATTTGGTTTTGACGGCGCGGCGGCGCGAGCGGTTGGAGAAGCTTGCGGCGGAATTGGCGGCGTCGAATAAAATTCAGGTTGAGATTGTAGCGGCGGATTTGGAGCAGCGCTCGGCGCCGAGCGAAATTTATGCGTTTACTGCGGGCAAGAGGATTGACGTCGATCTGCTTATCAACAATGCGGGCTTCGGGCATTACGGGGCGTTTAGCAGCGAGCCGCTCGAGCCGCAGCTTGGGATGGTGCAGGTGAACTGTGCCGCGGTGGTGCAGTTGACGCATCTTTATTTGCAGGGAATGGTGCAGCGGCGGCGGGGCGATATTTTGATTTTGGCTTCGACGGCTTCGTTTCAGGCGGTGCCTTACATTTCGGTGTATGCGGCTTCAAAGGCGTTTGACTTGTTGTTTGCCGAGGGGTTGGCGGAGGAAGTGCGGCCGTTCGGCGTGCGCGTTTGCGCGCTATGTCCCGGGTCGACGACTACCGAATTTCACCAGGTTGCGGGGCAGCCGGATCATTTGAAGAGGAAGCAAGAGACCGCTGAAAAGGTGGCGCGCGTTGGTCTCGAGGCGCTGGCGGCGGGAAAGAGCTACGTGATTTCGGGATTTGCGAATTACGCGAGTGCTCACGCGGAGCGTCTCGTGCCGCGAAGATTTGTTACGCGTACTGCGGCGAAGATGTTTGCGCCGAAATAGGAAAGTGCACTACCGCAGAGACGCAGAGTGCGCAGAGAAAACCTACTCTTCATCGTGGCCTTTGGCTTTGGCTAGTTTTTCGATTACCGATAAATCTTCCAGCGTTGTGGTGTCTCCAGAGATGCCGCCTTTTTGGGCTAGCTCGCGCAATAGACGGCGCATGATTTTGCCACTGCGCGTTTTGGGGAGGAGATCGGCGAAGCGGACTTCTGCGGGGCGGGCGATTGTGCCGATTGTTACGGCAACGTGCTCGATGAGGGCGATTTGCAGCTCGCGCGAAGGGATTTGGCCGGCGCGGAGCGTGACGAAGGTGACGATGGCTTCGCCTTTGATGTCGTCCGGGCGCGCGACTACTGCTGCTTCGGCTACGGCGGGATGGCTTACCAGAGCGCTTTCGATTTCCATGGAGCTGAGGCGATGGCCGGCAACCTTGATCACATCGTCCACGCGACCTAAGACCCAGATGTAGCCGTCTTTGTCGCATTGCGCGGCGTCGCCGGTGAAATAGACATTCGGGATGCGGCTCCAGTAATCGCGGCGGAAGCGTTCGTCATCGCCATAGATGGTGCGCAGCATCGAGGGCCACGGGCGCTCGATTACGAGATAGCCGGTTTCGCCGGGTTTTACGGCTTCGCCTTGCATGGTGACGACGCGAGCGGCGACGCCGGGAAGAGGACGCGTGGCGCAGCCGGGTTTTGTGGGCGTCGCACCGGGGAGCGGCGAAATCAGGATCGAGCCGGTTTCCGTTTGCCACCAGGTATCTACGATTGGGCAGCGGTCTTTGCCGATTGCGGATGAATACCATTTCCACGCCGCGGGATTGATCGGCTCACCGACTGTGCCGAGCAGGCGCAGCGAGCTGAGATCGTGTTGGTCGAGCCATTCCATGCCCCAGGCCATAAACGCGCGAACGGCGGTGGCGGAGCTGTAAAAAATGGAGACTTTGTAGCGATCGATGATGTCCCAGAAGCGATCGCGGCGGGGAAAATCGGGCGCGCCTTCGTACATCACAATGCTGGCGGCATTCAAGAGCGGGCCGTAGACAATGTAGCTGTGGCCGGTGACCCAGCCGATGTCGGCAGTACACCAATAGACGTCGTCGTCGCGGAGATCGAAGACCAGGCGCGTGCTCCACTGCGTTTGGAGCAGATAGCCGGCGGAAGTGTGCAGGACGCCTTTCGGTTTGCCGGTCGTGCCGGAAGTGTAGAGGATGTAGAGCGGATGCTCGGAATCGAAGGGTGGGGCGGGGCAGTCGCTGGGGATTTTTTCAACGAGGTCGTGCCACCAGAGATCGCGGCCTTCTTTCCAGCCGACTTTTTCGCCGGTGCGGCGGACGACTATGGATTTTTCGATGGTGGGGCATTTATCGAGAGCGACGTCGGCGGTTTCCTTGAGCGGCACGACTTTTCCGCGACGATAGCCGCCGTCCGCGGTGATTAGGATTTTCGATCTGGCGTCGGCGATGCGATCGGCGAGAGCGACGGCGCTGAATCCGCCGAAGACGACCGAATGTACGGCGCCAACGCGCGCGCAAGCCAGCATGGCGATCGGCAGTTCGGGAATCATGGGCATGTAAATCGCGATGCAATCTGTGGGCTTCACTCCGAGCGAGAGCAGCACGTTGGCGAATTTGCAGACGCGCTCGTGCAGTTCGGCGTACGTCAATTGCAGCGTGGCGCCGTCTTCGGCTTCCCAGAGGAGCGCGGGCTTGTTTCCATTCTTTTCAAGATGGCGGTCGAGACAGTTGTGCGCGACGTTCAGCTTGCCGCCGACGAACCATTTCGCGTGCGGCATATTCCAGTCGAGAGTTTTCGTCGGCGGCTCGAACCAGTCCAGATTCTTGGCCTCTTCGCCCCAGAAAGCCTCGGGATCGTCCGCGGCCTTGGCGCACATCTCTTCGTATTCATCCATCGAGCGCACGCGCGCCTTCTTCGAAAAATCCGCGGGCGGCGGGATGGGCTTTTCGTCGAGAACGTGCGGATCGAACTCTTGCATCGTTGTCTCCTCTGCGGCGAGGGCTCGAGGACGTCTACACGGTTGTAATAATGCGCTCCAATTGCGCGGAGCGTGCTGCGGTTCTAAATTACGAGACACCCGCCAGCCGGTCAAGCCCGGGCGCGTAGGAGTATGATTTAATATCGGCATGGATGAGAAAAAATTAACAGAACAGCTTCGCGCGGAAGGATTTGAGCATACGTTTGTGTGGCAGGACGGGCCGGAGGCGTTTTATCCCGACCATACGCATGCTAGCGAAACGGCGCATATTATTTTGACGGGCGAGATGACATTGACAATGGATGGACAGGCGGCGACTTATCGAGCGGGCGACCGTTGCGATGTGCCGGCGGGGGCGGTGCATTTGGCGCGGATGGGACGGAATGGTTGCCGGTATTTGGTGGGAGAGAAATAGTGCACCGGGGTGCGAGAGTAACTGGAGCCCCACCAGTACAGCAGCCATTGTTGCGGATCCTCGCAAAAAGTGCGTTCGCAGGCGTTCTCACTCTTGTCGCTGGAATGTTTTGCCTGGCGTACCTCTCATCCATAGCAATGTTGTTTTATACCCGCTCACAGTACATCCCAGGCGAAGCTGACGTGGGCTTCGATCTTGTATCGATGTATCACGCTTACCGAACGCGATTTCTCATATTGGCAGTCGCCCTACTATTGGCGGGATTCGCGGTGAGCTTTTGGCGAAGGATCGCCAAGAAAAGTTAATGTCCCCAGGTTGAGCGTCGGGGGCGAGCCCGAAGCGCAATTATTCTTCGTGAAGAGCGGTCATCGGCTCTACCTTTGTCGCGCGAATCGCTGGAATCACACTCGCGAGAAACGCTACCGTTGCCAGCAGGAGCGCTACGGCTGCTAGCGTTACGGGATCCGTGGGACTCACACCATAGATTAACTTTGCTACGACTTTGCTGAGTGCAAGAGCTCCGGCGATTCCGATGGCTACACCGATTAGCGTGGGCTTCATGCCGTCTGCCACTACGAGCCGCAGCACGTCGCGGACTTGCGCGCCGAGGGCCATGCGAATGCCGATTTCGCGCGTGCGGCGGCGGACCGCGTAGGAAAGAACGCTGTAAATTCCAACAGCAGCGAGAAGCAACGCCAGTCCCGCAAAAGAAGCGAGCATGAGCATATTAAATTTCTGCGGCGTGAGCGACGTGGCGATCAGCTGATCCATGGTGGCGATGTCCTGCACGGATTGTTCTGGACTAAATTCATGGACGGCATTGGTTACCGCGGAAGTCAAGCCCGCGGGAGGCACGTTCGTGCGTAGCGCGAGTGCGAGGGAGAAAGCATGCCAGGCGACGCCTTTAGGAGTGGTCAGCTGGCTCAGCGGGGAATAGAGCGTGGCGACTGGATCAATGGTGTCCAGGCCATCCTGTTTCACATCGCCGACGACGCCGATGATTTCGCGCGGGCCGCCGGGGGAAAACGTTAGTGTCAGCCGCTTCCCGATCGCACTCTCGTTCGGCCAGAATTGCCGCGCCATTGCCTGGCTGACGAGCACGACGCCACGCCCGGCGGGCGTGTCCGAATCATTGAATTCGCGGCCGGCAATCAGCGGGATATGCATGGTGTGAATAAATCCTGAGCTGATCAAGCGCACGGCGACTTCCGGCTGATCCGCCATTTGCACCACGGGCCGTCCTTCGATCTGGACGGGCTGAATGGAGCCGCCTTCGCCGGAGAGCGGCATGTTGTCGATGGCCGCGGCAGATTCTACGCCGGGTAGAGCGCGCAGGCGCCGGAGCGCATCTTCGAAGAATTCAACTTGCGCGGCGGGAGTCGGCAATTGTCTTGTCGTTACGGGCAGAGACATGGTGAGCAAATTGTGAGGATCGAGCCCTGGATTCACGCGGCGCAAATTCCACAAGCTGCGGATTAGCAATCCGGCCCCAGCGAGAAGAATCAACGAGAGCGCGACTTCGGAGACAACCAGAATGGCGCGTGCGCGGTTTCCGCTGGTGTCGGCGTCGGTGCGGCCGAGGCCCGACTTCAGCGCTTCGTTCAAATTGGTCTTCGTCAACCGCCAGGCCGGGGCGAGGCCGGCGACGATACCTGTCACGACGGAGAGCAGAATTGTGAAGGTAAGCACCCAGAAGTCCGGTGAGATGTCCATGTTCTGCGGCAGATTATCGCCGAAGAAGGCGGCGATGGCCGAAACGCCAAAATTCGCGACAACCAAGCCCAGAACGCCGCCGGCGATGGCGAGGAGAATCGTTTCCACCAAAATCTGCCGCACGATCCGGCGCCCGCTGGCACCGAGCACCGCACGGATGGCAGCTTCCTTCTGCCTAGCGAGAGTCTTCGCGAGGAGCAGGTTCGCGACGTTGGCACAGGCGATGAGCAGCACGAAGCCGACGGCACCGAGAAGGACGAGCAGCGCGGGGCGAACGTCGCCAACCATGTCGGCATGCAGCGGAATCACGATCGCTCCCCAGCCTTTATTGTCGGCGGGGTATTGATCGGCGAGGCGCGACGAAATCGCGTTCATCTCGGCCTGCGCCTGCTTCAGCGCTACGCCGCGCTTCAACCGCGCGACGACCACCGAGTGATGCTCGCCGCGAACCGCCTTCTCTTGATCCGTCCACGCCATTGGCTCCCACATTTGCGCCCATTCCGGATAGCGAAAGTTTGCGGGAGCGACGCCGACGATGGAGTAAGAATCGCCGTCGAGATTGACCATGCGACCGATGATGTTCTGATCTCCGCCGAACTGCGCTTTCCAGAATGGATAGCTGAGAATCACCACTCGCCCGTGACCGACCTGATCTTCATCCACCGTGAAGATTCTCCCGAGGAGCGGCTGCATGCCGAAGACCGTGAAGAAGCCGTCCGTGACGCGCGCGAGGCGAACTACGTCCGGCTTGCTGCCGCCGGTCATGTCGGCATGATTGAAACTGTACATCGCCATACCGTCGAAGGATTTGCTTTGCGCCTTCCAATCCACGAAATTTGCGGCCGATACGGAGAAGCGATCAATGCCGGGAAAATTCTGCGGCGGTGGAGTGTGCCAGATGCGCACGAGGCGTTCGGGCTCGGAGTAGGGTAGCGGACGCAGAAGCACGCCATTTACGACGCTGAAGATCGCGGTATTGGCTCCGATGCCGAGGGCGAGGACGAGGATTGCGACGGCGGCGAAACCTGGAGACCTTCGAATCATTCGAAAGCCGTAGCGAAAGTCTTGAGGCAGAGAGGTCATTTCCGGTCCTCCCAGTTAGATTGGTGCCGCATCGATTAGGCTTCGCCCACAGCGCGCCGTGGCTTTGATACGCACGGGCATGGCCAAGGGCACGAATGCCGTAAGCTATAGAGCAGAAGGAAGTTATGCCGCGGCGAGGCGAGCCGAGGGCTGTTCCCGATGTCCAGTTGCGCTAAACCCCGTTCGTTGGCGGACATGGCACCCGGAAAGATCGCCTGCCTCTTAGCGGCAAGTCTCCGTGATTGTGGAACTTTCAGGAGCCGCTGAGTTAATAAGTAACGAGAAGCGGCAGGGTTCGTCCTAATCAGGTAGATGCTGCGGGAACCCGAATACTCAGATGACGACCTGCTGCGGCGAATCATCGCCGGTGAAGAGGATGCCTTTGTGTGCTTCTACCGGCGGTGGCAAGGCCGCATTTACCGCTTCGCGCTGCATATGAGCGGGAGCGCATCGGTGGCGGAAGACGTGACGCAAGAAGCCTTCATGAGCGTGGTTCGCGATGCCAGCCGGTTCGATCCGGCGCTGGGCACCGCGTCGGCCTACCTGTTTGGGATCGCGCGCAATCAAGTGCTGCGAAGGCTGGAGAAGGACCGCGTGCTGGTACCGTTTCCGGAGCCGGGTGACTCTTCGCGCGATTCGCAATCGAAGATCGCGGGCAACGGCCACCGTGCCATTTCCGTTCCGCCCGTTGATCTCGCCCGCAAGCAGACGATTGAAAATGTGCGCGAAGCTGTCTTGAGCCTGCCGGGGCATTACCGCGAAGTTGTGGTGCTGTGCGACTTGCAAGAGATGAGCTACGAGGAAACGGCGGCGGCGCTGGGATGCGCGATCGGAACGGTTCGCTCGCGGCTGCATCGCGCGCGCACGCTGCTGGCCGCGAAACTTTTCGAATTGCGGCAAGCGGAGCCGAAAACGGCGGCGCGCGGCCGCGGGAGCAACTGAAGGATCATTTTATGAACTGCGCTGAATTCAGCGAACTCGCCTCGGATCTGGCCCGGAACGAAGGCCTTGACGACGCCACGCGGAAGAAGGCTTTGGCGCACGCGGATGCCTGCTCGCGCTGCGATGAAGAGCTGGTAATGGCGCGGGAGTTGACCGCGGCGCTGCGCTCGCTGGCTTCCAGTGTGGCGGGCGCAGACGCTCCGGCGCGCGTGGCGGAATTCCTGCGCCGGGAGATGCGACAACGCCGCGCGACGGTTGCAATCCGTTCGCCGCGCTCGGTGCGCTGGGCCATCGGCGGAATCGCGGGGTTGGCGGCTGCGGCTTTGCTGTCGATCGTGCTTTTCAAGCCGGGGATTTTCCATCGGCAGGGAGCGACTTCGCCGGGCGGCGCGGCTTCGACTGCAGGCGCGCCGACACAAGTTTCGCAAGCCGCGCCGCAAGTTGGGTCGCCGGAGGCCAATGCGGAAACGCCAGCCGATTTGAGCGCTGCGACGCAAGATTCGGACACCGAATACGCGACATCTTATGTTTCGCTGCCGTCGGCCGACGGCGCGGCGTTTGCCGAGGATCAGACCATCGTGCGCGTCTCTTTGCCGCCATCGGCGCTCGCCAGTTTCGGCCTGCCGGTCAGTTCCGACGGCCGCGACTCGAACGTTCTCGCCGATTTTGTAATGGGCGAAGACGGCATGCCGCGCGCGGTCCGTCTAGTTCGATCGCAGTAGCGATTTTAGTTAAGCTCCAAAACATCACCGCAAGGAATGTAGGAGGATCAAAGATGAATCGGAAAATGTCAGGAATTGTAGCGGGAAGCATCGGCGCATTCTTGTTCGGCGCCGTGCTTCTGGTGCACGCGCAAGATGCTGCGCCACCGCCGCCACCGCCCGAGGCCGATATTCTTGGCGTGGAGATGGGCGCTGGGGCGCATAACGTGGTGAAGGGCGCGCCGTTCTCCGCTCAGTCGAGCGTGGAAACGACGCAGACCCTGGCCGACGGAACGCACATCGACCGCAAGAGCCCCGGCACGATCTCTCGCGACAGCCAGGGACGCACGCGCTACGAGCAGACGCTCTCCGGCATCGGACCGGTAGCTGTGGCGCACAAGTCCGGCCAATTCGTGATGATTCACGATCCGGTGGCGGGAACGCACTTCGTTCTCGATCCTTCCACGAAGACGGCCCGGCAGATGCCGGCGCACATGCACGGCGGCGCAGGCTCGCCTGATGCGGAGGGCGAAAAGCGCGCGCACGGTGATTCGGCGAACGTGACCAAGGAATCGCTCGGAACGCAGACCATCGAAGGCGTGGTTGCCACCGGCACGCGCACCACACGGACGATTCCGGCCGGTCAGATCGGCAACGACAAGCCGCTGCAAATTGTGACCGAGCGGTGGTATTCGGCGGATCTGCAGACCGTGGTGATGTCGAAGCACAGCGATCCGCGCTGGGGAACTTCGACATTTACATTGACGAACATCAGCCGGACGGAACCCGCGTCATCGCTCTTCCAGGTTCCGGCCGACTACACGGTGAAGCAGGGCGGAGGACATCATCGAGGCTGGGGCGGACCGCCGCCGGCTGGTGCTCCTGCGCCGCCGTCTGAGTAGCGACGAAATTCTGTACTGCGGTGTTGTACGTAGGTGCCCGACCCCCGAGGCGGGCGGCGCGTGGAGGCGCCGCCCGCTTTCTTTTTTCCGTCGCAAATCTGACTGAGCTGAATATTAGGAAGCGTGTGCCAGCGCGGCCTGCGCAATTTTTCTCGTCGCGCTGGATACCGGCACGCGGGCGATGTCGGCCAGCGGCAGGCGGCGCGAGCGCTGGAGAATCGGCAGCGTCGCGACGCGAGCGCAGAATGGCACGAGCGTGATGTCGCGGAATGTCACGCCGTGCTTTGCATGCGGTAGTTCGATGAGCGCAGGCGGATCGAAGCGCAGATGCGTGCGCAAGTGGTCGGCTAACGCGGCCGCCGGATTCTTCGAAAACTGCACGGCGGGGAATTGCCACATGCGCGAGAAGAGCACGCCGTCGTGCGCGCCGGGATCGCGGACGAGCAAAGTGCGCCCGCGCGAATCGAGGAGCACGGCGGCGGCGATGCGCTGTCTGACACTCGCGGGTTTCTTTCGCGGCGCGGGAATCGCGTCAACGAGGCCACGCTTGCGCGCTTCGCACCAGCGCGCCACCGGACAGACGCTGCATTGCGGCGACTTCGGCGTGCAGATCGTCTCGCCGAGCTCCATCATCGCTTGATTCCAATCGCCTGCTGCTTTCGGAGCGAGGAGCGCTTGCGCTGTGGCTTCAAGCTTCTTCCAGCGTTGCGGCGCGCGCAGGTCGCCGCGAATGGCGTCGAGGCGCGCCAGGACGCGCGCTACGTTGCCATCGAGAACAGCGTGAGGCGCGTCGAACGCGATGCTGAGCACAGAGGCTGCCGTGTAGCGGCCGATTCCGGGCAGAGCGATCGCCGCGGCGAAATCGTCCGGAAACTCGCTGCCGTGCTTCGCCACAATATCGCGCGCGGCTCGCTGCAGATTTCGCGCCCGGCTGTAATAGCCGAGGCCAGCCCACAGGCGCAGCACTTCCTGCTCGCGCGCGAGCGCGAGAGACTCGATGGTGGGAAACCGCGCCAGGAACTTCTCGTAGTAGGGAATCACCGCTGCGATGCGCGTCTGCTGCAGCATCACTTCGGCTAGCCAGACGCGGTAGGGACTGCGATCGCGCCGCCAGGGATGCTCGCGACGGTTCGCGCGGAACCACGCGAGCAGCCGCTGTCGAAATGCGCGAACGGATTTTGGTGTGAGCGGCATGAGCGTCGCGCGCCATTGTCGCACATTCGGTAGCGCCGGCGTCCCTGCCGGCATCCGGCGAGCGATTTCGCGGGAACAGAGACGATCGTCGACGGAGCACAGCGTTGCTGAGTTGGTTGGTCCGCGCTCGACTGCCGTTTTTGCCGGCGTCTGTGGTCGTAAGATGCCGGCAGGGACGCCGGCGCTACCAAAACCGGGCGCACTCGAGCTCTCGGTTGCGCGCCGAAATCGGAAAGAATTGTTCTAAATGGAATCGAAGAAGATGAAGTACGAGGACGACCACAGCTGCGATGGAATCGAACGCTGCTCGCGGCGCGTTAGCACGATCTTGAAGACTTCGGTCTCCGCGGCCAATTCATCTAAGAATCCGCCGCCGCTCTCGGACGTATCCGGTTGGATGAACGCGAGTTCGCGCAAAATTTCGTAAATGATCTCTCCGGCTGGCGCCATCGGCGTCGCCATTCGGTCGGTCCGAAATTGCATCACGGCATTAATCTCCTGAAAATGCCACGCGATGCTCGCAGCCAGCGACACTGCGCGCTCGAAATGTTCCGAATGTTCGGCCTCGCCGAGCTTGCCAAGATTCGCGCGCGGCGGCCCGACGAGCGGATCGAGTACGAGCATCAAGCGCCGCTCGTCTTCGCGAGAATATTCACGCACCTTCAACGAGCCCGTCTTTGCCGAAATCTTCCAATCCACAAAGCGCGCGCTGTCCTGCGGCTGATATTGACGGATGGAATGAAGATCGTGGCCGCGCCCGCGATAGAAGCTGGCCATTTCTCCGCTGATCAAGGGCAAAATCTCGTAAGTCTGCTCGGCCGGCTCGACATGCGGATAGACGACCACCTCAACCGGTGAATCCACGCGCCGGCCTTTTTCAAATAATCCGAAAGGGAATTTAGTGCGAATGGAAAACGCATCCTGCCGGTAGACTCCGCGCCGCGGAAAGACAAGCTGCACTTTTTGGCGTGCCGAGCTGCGCCGTGCGATATACGGGAAATAAACCGGCTGCACGAGGATTTCGGCGGCGCGTTTGTCCTTGCCCTCGCCTTCCACTCGCAGTGAAAGCGACGGCCAGATTTCTTTTTCGTTGCGGATCTCAATCGTCGCCAGCACGGGCTGTTCGGCGAAGAGCCGTTCGGGCAATTCGAGCCGCAGCTCGATTCCCGTCAATACCGCGCGCGAAAGCACGCCGGAAATCAAAATTCCCGCGAGCAGGCAACCGAGCACCAGAAACAACAAATTATTGCCGGTATTTACCGCGGCCAGCACGAGAACCAAAATCACGGCGAGATAAACGATGCCTTCGCGCGTCAGCTTGTAATCGATTTGATAGACCAGCCAGCGCAGGCTAGTGCGCCGCGCCAGCGCCGGTACAAAGGAAACGGCTACCCAGCCGGCGAGTGCCAGCGCTGCGAACGCCGCGGCCGTCGCCATCTTGATGCGCCCCTCTTGCGCGACGGCTGCGGAAAAAAGCGCCAGTACCATGGCCACAGCCAGCGTAGCCATGGACACGCCGAACAAGCGCCAGCCTGGGCGATCGCGCTCGCGCCAGATGCGTGCGACGAATGAATCGGACATCAGAGTGGGACGCGCGTGGTTTCGAGAATTTCTTCGAGGATAGCTTCGGCCTGCGCGGATTTGCGCTGCGTCGAAACATAGCGCGAGCTGACCACCACGCGGTGCGAGAAGACCGGAAGGATGAGCCGCTTGAAATCGTCGGGCAGACAATAGTCGCGGCCTTCGAGAAATGCACGCGCCTGTGCAGCGCGATGCAGCATCACGGCGCCGCGCGGGCTGACGCCGAGGCTCAATTGCTCGGAATTGCGCGTGCGCTCGACAATTTCGAGCGCGTAATCGAGCAAGCTCTCTTCCACTTTAATTTGCTTCACAGATTCCTGCATGGCCAGCACGTCCGCGGCGTCCATTGCGGCGGTAATCGATTCAGCCGGAGAGGAGCTGCTGCCGTTGCGGATGATTTCTTTCTCGCTGGCGCGCGAGGGATAGCCCATGCGGATGCGCATCAAAAAACGATCGAGCTGCGATTCAGGCAGGGGATAGGTTCCGTGATGCTCGATGGGATTTTGCGTGGCTACGACCAGGAATGGATCTGGCAAAGGATGAGTGTGATTGTCCACCGTGACTTGCGACTCGCTCATCGCTTCGAGCAGCGCCGATTGCGTCTTGGGCGTAGTGCGATTGATTTCATCCGCGAGCACCACATTCGCGAAAATCGGCCCCGGCTTGAATTCGAAATTCTGCCGCACTGGATCGAAGACGCTCACGCCTATGACGTCGCTCGGCAGCATGTCCGAAGTGAATTGCAACCTCTGAAACGAGCAGTGAAACGAACGCGCCAGCGCTTGAGCGAGCGTGGTCTTGCCCACGCCCGGAACATCTTCAATCAGCAAGTGGCCGCGCGCGAGCAGCGTCGTCAGCGCGAGCTGAATCACTTCCTCTTTGCCTTTTACGACGTGCGAAATCGACTTCTTCAGCTCCGCGAGCTGGCTGCCGGCGTTGCTGGTCTTGGTTTGCAATTGGTCCGGCCTTTTGCTACAAAATTAATGTCGCTTCCGGGGCGATTAGCTCAGTTGGTTAGAGCGCTCCCCTCACACGGGAGAGGTCCAAGGTTCAAGTCCTTGATCGCCCACCATGCCCCGAATTATTTTGCCACTGTTCGTTCGACTACCTGACACAATGATTGGTTGGATGTGTTCAAGAAGTGGTCAGAGGCGGAAAACATGACCTCGACTCTACGATTTATTGAAATCTTCGCGTTAGGAACTTGGGTGGGCAGCATCATCTTCCTGAGCTTCGTTGTGGCGCCGGGCGCGTTCGGTGTGCTTGGAAGCCGTGACCAGGCCGGGACGATGGTGGGATTTGCGCTCGGGCGGCTGCATTGGATTGGGATCGTCGCCGGGGTAGTTTATTTGGTGGCGCTGGTGGCGGAACGGCGATCCCTGGCAGTGATTGCGCGGCCCGCGGCAATCGCGGTGGTGCTGATGATTGCGCTGACGTATTACTCGCAAGCGTTTGTTACCAGCCGTCTCGCGGGATTGCGGCGCGAGATGGTTTCCGTCGATGCTACGGCGCGCGACAATCCGCTGCGGGTGGAATTCGACCGGCTCCACCAAATGTCGGTGCGGATTGAAGGCGCGGTGTTGCTGCTCGGTCTCGCCGGAATATTTTTGACCGTGCGGAATTTTTCGCCTCGTTGAGCATCCCGAGACTTCGAATCAACATTTTCTTCCGCGGATGCGCAAACTTCTTGGCTGTGTCGGCGGTCGTCGGATGCCGGCAGGGACGCCGGCGCTACCGAGCTTTCGGATTGACCTTTTTCGTGCGATGCAGATGCACGGCCTGCCAGAGATACCAGCTTGCTACGCTGCGATAAGGCTTCCAGCGCTCGCCGAACGTTTGGAGCTCCTTCGGCTTCGGTAACTTGCGCTTGCGATAGGCGAGCTTGAATCCCTGCTGCACGCCGTAATCGAGCGTCGGCAGGACATCGGGCCGGCCGAGGCGGAAGATCAGCATCATGTGTACCGTCCAGACGCCGACGCCGCGCACGGCCGTCAGCCGCGTGACGATCTCCTCATCCGGCAGAAGTTCGACTTCCGCCAGGCTGGGCACGATGCCGTCCGCGGTTTTTTGCGCGAGATCTCGAATCGCGGCGAGTTTCTGGCGAGAGAGTCCAGCGCCGCGCAGCTTTTCGTCGGACGCGGCGAGAATTTGCGCGGGAGTGGGAATGTTTCCGCCGCCTACGCGATCTTTCACGCGTCCGAAAATTGTCGCGGCGGCTTTGCCATTGAGCTGCTGATAGACAATCGCTTCCATCAACGCTTCGTACGGGCTCGGATGCGTGTCCATCTCCATGCGGAATCGCCCGACGCGCGCGATCAAGTCTTCAAATTTTTCGTCGCTGCGCCGCAGATGGCGGACGGCAGCGAGATGATTGAACGGATAGGGCTTCGCTTTTTTCTTGGCGAGCGCTATCGCGGCCGTGGCGGTCATTCAGGGAACCTCCGGTGCGTATGCTAGTATCACACGCTTATGCAAACAGGAATTATAGGGCTGCCGCAGGTCGGCAAGACAAGTTTGTTCCGGATTCTGACGCACGCGCGCGTGGACGCGCGCATGAAGCCGGGTGAAGCGCATGTGGGCATCGCGCGAGTGCCGGATGCGCGTGTAGCCAAGCTTTCCGAAATCTTCAAGCCGAAGAAAATCACCTACGCCACGATCGAGTACGTGGACGTTGGCGGTATGCAGCAGGATCGCGAGAAGAATGCGCAGTCTCTGGTGCCGCTGCGCGAAGCCGACGCTCTCGCGCACGTCGTGCGGCTCTTCGATGATCCGACTGTGCCGCATCCTGCCGGCAGCATCAACGCCATGCGCGACATCGACAATGTCGAAATCGAGTTGATGTTCAACGATCTCGAGCAGGCCACCAAGCGGCTCGAACGCCTCGAGAAAGATTTGAAACGGAAGAAAGAGCCGCACCTCGAGCTCGAGCATAAGCTGCTTACCGTTTGCAAGCAGGCGCTCGAATCCGAGAAACCGTTGCGTGAACTCGAATTCAAGCCGGAGGAGATGAAAGCGCTTACCGGCTTCACGTTTCTCACCATCAAGCCGATGCTTTACGTCCTGAATCTCGGCGATGAAGAAGCGACGGAGGCCGCCCATGCAATCGAAAAACACAAACTCGAGAAGTTAGCAAGCAAGCCGCAAACGGCTGTCGTGCCATTCTGCGGAAAAATCGAAGCCGAACTCGCAGATCTCGACGATGCCGAAGCCACCGAGATGATGAAGGCGTACGGCCTGGCTGAATCCGGCCGCGACCGGCTCATTCAGGCGACGTACCGTCTCCTCGGCCTGATTTCGTTCCTCACCTGCGGCGAGCCCGAGTGCCGCGCCTGGACTATCGAGCGCGGTCTCAACGCGCAAAAAGCCGCCGGCGCAATTCACAGCGACATTGAGAAAAATTTCATCAAGGCCGAAGTCGTGCGCTGGGAAGATTTGTTAGAAGCAGGCAGCTTTGCTCACGCGAAGGAGCACGGCAAACTGCGCCTTGAAGGCAAGGAGTACATCGTGCAGGACGGCGACGTAATTCTCTTCCGCCACGCCGGCTGATCGCGACATGACGCACATCGCCGCATCACGCATACTGCTCGCGCTGCTCCTGGGCGCGATCGCAGCCGCGGCGAACGTAATCGGCGGACTCGCTATTGTTCGGCACCAATGGTCGCGCGCATACCTGAAATACTTCATCGCTCTCGGCGCTGGCTTCATGCTCGCCGCCGCCTTCCTCGAGATGCTTCCTGAATCGCTCAAGCTGGCGACACGGACCGATGAAGTCTTCTTCCTCGTGCTGGGCGGTTATCTGCTGATTCATTTCTTTGAGCACACCGTCGCGCCGCATTTTCATTTCGGCGAAGAAACCCACAGCGAAGAGCTCGCTCCGGCTCACGCAGGCATCGCCGCGGTGCTCGGGCTGGTGATTCACACCTTCTTCGATGGCGTCGCGATCGCCTCCGGCGTTTTGGTTTCGACGTGGCTCGGCGGCGTGATTTTCCTCGCCGTATTTCTCCACAAATTGCCCGAAGGCTCGACGGTAGCTTCTCTCACGCTCGCCAGCGGCCAAAGCCGCCGCGTCGCCCTGCTCTCGTCGGTTGTGCTCGGAGGCGCCACGATCGCCGGCGTCGGCCTGATGTACGTCCTCCGCGGCGCCGTCGGCCTAGCGCTGCCGTTCTCTGCAGGCGTGACGATCTACGTAGCCGCATCGGATCTCATGCCTGAGGTGAACCGCGAACCAGCGGTCGGGTTGCCGGTGCTCGTATTCCTCGGCGTCCTCGCCATGCTTCTCCTGAAACTGACCTTCCATCTCTAGAGGGGTCTTCGACTATCTCTCTAACCAATTGAATATAAACCGGTTATGGTTGCTCCTGCATGTGCCAGATACACCGTTTGGGCCGGTCGAAGCACAATCTCCCCGCCCCCCGGTGCCGCCACTGCACCTCTTCGACGAACGCAACTTTATGGCACGCATGGTGTTAGATATGATGTGGCTGTTATGGCCAGGTCCGACGTCCAGCTCATGCTGGAAGCCAAAGCGGGGAACGATGCGTCCTTCGAGCATCTGCTCCAGCGCTATCGCACCCCTCTGGTCAATTTCCTCTACCGCATGGTGAGGGATTCGGCGACGGCGGAAGATCTGGCTCAGGAAGTTTTTCTGCGCGTCTATCGAGCCCGTCACGGCTACGAAGCCAGCGCCAAATTCACCACATGGCTCTTTCGCATCGCGACAAACTTGGCATTGAATCGCATTCGAGATACGCGCTACCGGCAAATGGAAGTTTCGCTCGATGTGCGGGCCGAAGACGACCAGCCCGTGATGGAGCTTCCGGCGCGGGAGCTTCGCGTGGATCAGATTCTGATCGAGCGCGATCGCACCGTCATCATCCGCCGGGCCGTCGAGGCATTGCCTGAGAAGCAACGCATCGCCGTCTTGCTGCATAAATACGAAGAAATGGACTATTGTGAAATCGCCAAAGTTCTCGAATGTTCGGAGGCAGCGCTCAAATCGCTGCTCTTCCGCGCATACGAGACGCTCCGGGTTCAATTGGCGCCGCTGGTAGGTTTGGCGGCGTCTCCCGCGCCGGCCACCCCAGCCGAAGCCGGGAAGGGAAGGCTGCAATGAAATACGAAACGAATTGCGAACGCGTCGCGGAATCGCTGATTCCTTATCTCGACGGACGCGCGAGCAGCGCCGAACAGCGTCAAGTGGAAGCGCATGCGGCCGTATGCCCAGCCTGCAAGACGCGCATTCAGGAATTCCGCCGCCTCTCCGTTGTGCTCGACGAGCTTCCCGGGATGGAGCCCTCGGGCGCCTTCGACGCGCACGTCCGCCAGCGCATCGCCAATGAGCCGCGCACGAGCTGGTTTGGATGGATCTTTCCCGCGCCGCGCCTGGCGTTTTCTCTCGCGTTCTTGCTGGCGCTTTCGGTATGGACCGCGCGATTCGAGCCGGGAATTCCCGAGGCCACGACCGGCGCGGCGCAAAGCGAACAAGACTTCCGCGTCATCAAAGATCTCGACGTTCTCGAGAATTACGATGTGGTCAAGAATTTCGACGCGCTCTCGGAACTGCCTGTTGCGCAACAGACCCAAACGCAACCGGATCAGCATCAGAACAAGAGTCACGACGGACATATCTAGATGATTTGCCGCACATTCAAATTCTGGCTGGTGTGTTTGGTAGCGTTGCTTGCGCTGCCGGCGCACGCGCAAGGGTACCGCGCACAAGCCTTCCGCGCCGCTGCCGCTCAGCGCCGCGCTGATCGCCAGGCTCGCCGCGCCGCCGCGGAAGACGCAAAGGCGAAGGACGCCAAGCCCGACGCGCAGAAGGGCCAGCCCAATGTGCGCAGTATGGAGGGTCTGCCTCCGAAATGGGTCGAGCAGCTCCGCGATCGCTCGCCGGAAGAGCAGCAGCGCTTCATGGAGAACAATGAGCGCTTCAAGAGCTTGCCGCCGGAGCGCCAGGCGCAAATCCGCAAGAATCTCGAGCAATGGAACCGGCTGACGCCAGAACAGAAGAACGCCATCATCGACCGCGAGAAGTTTTTTGAGAGCCTCTCGCCGCAGCAACGGCAATACATTCGCAACAACCTGCTTCCTCGCTGGCAGGCCATGCCCGTCGAGCGGCGGCAGCTTCTCCTGGGGCGCCTCCGCGTGCTTCGCGATCTGACGCCGGATGCGCGATCGGCGAAGCTCAACGATCCGGCTTTCATGCAGGGCCTTTCGCCCGATGAGCAGCAGACGCTTCGCGATTTGAATCAGCTCCGCAATCCGCTTCCGCCGCAGTAACACCTGCAATTCGAAACCGAGAGTGATGGGGAATGACATAGTCCGCGTTTGCGGGCGAGCCCTGAACTTGCTCGGCAATCGTCGAAGGGCGCAGTCCGCCTAGGCGGACGCCCCTACGAAGACCCGATCGTGAGAACGACGGCTCGAACGCAGCGCTGACATGCACCCACGATAATTCTGTTAACTCTTTCGGAACAAAATCGAAATTCGGCGCCAATTCAACAATGAATCGTCTAGGCTCAGCATCCGCGCACCATATCTAGTGGTCTGCTTCCGTCGCGCTCGGCTTCGGCATTCACCTACGCAAAAAATCTTTTGATTTCTTTCGGATTCCGCTTGACAACCCGCCGAGTCTGGCTATTATCAGTGGCCAAAAGTGGTACAGAGTGGTTAGCAGTGGCCAACACAAAGCATGTTTAGGGCTGATTTCAGGCGATTTGAGCTTATCAACAAATGCTTCGGGGGAACCATCCCGCAACTGTGGACGCGAAGGGACGGCTGAAAATCCCGCGGGCATTTCTGCGCGAGTTACGGGAAATGGGCGAGAAGTTTTACGTAACCAGCGAAGGGGGCGACAACGCGTGGGTCTTCCCGATGAAGGTCTGGGAAGAGAAAGAAGCGCGGCTTGCGCGGGCCTCGTCGCACAACCGGTCGAAGCAGAGATTCCTCGATCGCGTGAATTATTACGGTCAGGAAGTTGAGATAGATGGCCAGGGCAGACTCCTGGTTCCCGCGCTTCTCCGCGAAGAGGCGCAAATCAGCGGCGAGGTGAATGTCCTCGGCGATCTCGACCACCTGACAATCTGGAACCAGGCTAGGTTCCAGGATCGGCTGAAGAACAACCCAATTACTTCGGACGACGAAAAGGTTCTCGACGACCTGGGCATCTAGTTTTGAGCGTGCTGCATACGCCGGCAATGCTCAGGGAAGTTCTGGAGTGGCTGTGTATACGGCCCGAGGGGAATTATCTCGACGCCACCACCGGAACCGGCGGCCATCTTGTTGAAATTGCGAGGCGGCTGACTACGGGGCGCGTGTACGGAATTGACCGCGACCCGCAGGCCCTGGCGATTGCGCAAGAAAGAGTTAGCGATTTGAAAGACAAGGTAACGCTGGTGAAAGCAAGTTTTTCCCAGATCGGCGAAGTGGCAAGACAGCAGCAGATGCCGCCGCTCGATGGCGTGCTGGCCGACTTGGGAGTTTCAACGCTCGAACTCGATACACCGGAGCGCGGATTTTCATTCCGCTATGCGGCGCCGCTCGATATGCGCATGGATCCCGAGCAGGCATTGACCGCCGACGAAATTGTGAATCACTGGCCAGAGAGGGAATTGGCCGATCTCCTCTATCAGAAAGCGGAGGAGAGAGATTCACGCAGAATCGCCAAAGCAATTGTGCGCGCGCGGCCCATCCGCGACACCGCACATTTGGCAACCAGTGTGGCAGGGGCTCGAAAAGCAAGGGGAAGGCAGAGACTGCATCCCGCGACAAAAACGTTTCTGGCGCTGCGGATTGCGGTGAATCGAGAAGAGGAGGAACTCGAGCAGTTTCTTTCGCGGGCCCCTGCCACTATATCTCCGGGCGGCCGCTGGGTGATTCTCAGCTATCACTCGCTGGAAGACCGCCAAGTGAAGCATGCCTTTCAGCGCCTCGCGCGCGAAGGCCAATTTCAAGTCCTGACGAAGAAGATCATCGAGCCCACCCTCGATGAGATTCGTGATAACCCGCGCGCGCGCAGCGCCAAGATGCGCGTGGCGCAAAAGTCGGAAGCCGCGGCTGCATAGCTGCGGGGCGGACAGCCATGACCGAATACTACACATTGAAGCGTATTGATAATTCCCGCTTGGTGCGAACGGCCGCGCCGCAACGCTGGCGCGAACTGGGGCGAAAAATGCTCGGAGGCGCGGCGCTCGGCGTTTGCCTGCTGACTTACGCCTGGCAGCACTTTGAATGTATCCAACTCCGCTATTCGCTCGAGCAGTTGCAGGCCGCGAAAACGCAGGCGACCGAATTGAATCAGCAATTGCGCCTCGAAGTGGCTTCGCTGGCTTCGCCGATGCGCATTGACGCCATCGCGCGGCAGCAACTCGGGCTCTCCGTGCCCGTGCCCGGCCAAGTGGCTCCGGCACAAGGCAGCGTCGAAGGCGTGGTCGCGCAAGTTCGTACGCCGTCTGCTGCGACGCGGCCGTAGAACAATTTCCATGGCACGCCTCGCGGCCCGTTCCGAAACGCCGAAGTTTGGCGGGCCGAGGCACAAGCTTGCAGCGCCGGAGCCCCGGAAAAAAATGGAGCCGCGCAATCCCCGCGTCCGATGGCTGGTCGTTTTTATACTGGCTGTTGTATGGATGGGCGCAGTCGTCGCGCGGCTTGGATACCTGCAGCTCTTCCGCTATAGCGATTATCTTTCCAAGGCGCAACGCCAGCAACTGCGCGTCCGCGAAACTACTCCGAAGCGCGGCTCGATCTTCGACCGGAACGGCCACGAACTCGCCGTAAGTCTGCCCGTGGATTATTGCTTTGCCGACAGCTCTGAAATCAACGATCCCGACATGGTGGCGAATCTTCTCTCGCGCGTTCTGAATGTGCCGCCAGAGGAGATCGGCGCGAAGCTCACCGAGCCGCATCCGTTTCCCGTGCTGGCGAGAAAGCTCACTCCCGAAGTTGCCGAGCGGATCGAAGCGCTGAATTTGCGAGGGATCTACGTGCAGAAGGAACCTGAGCGCGTTTATCCGCAACGGTCGCTCGCCTCTCAAGTCATCGGTTACGTGAACGTTGATCAGCAAGGACAGGGCGGCATCGAATACGCGCTCGACAAACTGATTCGTGGCAAGCCGGGACGGGCGCTCGTGACCAAAGACGCCCGGCGCCGCGGCGTGGATCGCAGTGAGGTTGCTGCGCAGCCGGGAGCGAACGTCACTCTCACGCTCGACGAAAATATCCAATACATCGCCGAGAAAGAACTCGCCCAGGCGATCAGCGACACACAAGCCAAGTCCGGCTCGATTGTGATCGAAGATCCGAATTCGGGCGAGCTTTTGGCTCTCGCCAATTGGCCGACATTCGATTCCAACGATCCCTCCGATTTCCCAGACGACGTGCGCATGAATCGCGCCGTCGCAGCGGCGTACGAGCCCGGCTCAACGTTTAAGGTCATTACGCTTTCGAGCGCTTTCGAGAACGACGTGGCCACTCCATCCGACCTCGTCGATTGCCAGAACGGCTCAATCGTCGTCGCCGGACGCCTGATTCACGACTGGCATCCCTTCGGCACGCTCACCGTCGCGAACGTTCTCGCGCATTCGAGCGATGTGGGCTCGATCAAGATCGCGCTGAGGGATGGCGCGTCGAATCTCTACCAGACCGCGCGCAAATTCGGCATCGGCGAGCTGACTGGCATCGATCTGCCAGGCGAAAATCGCGGCCTTTTCCGGCCGCTCGAGCACTGGACGGCGAGTTCGATCGGCTCGATTGCCATCGGCCAGGAAGTCAGCGTCACGCCGGTGCAGATTACGACAGTCATCTCGGCGATCGCCAACGGTGGATTGCTCTATCGGCCGCACGTGCGGAAATTCGTTGGCGGCGGTCCGGCGACTGGGATTGAGAGAGCGTCGGATTCGGAGCCTGCACCTCGACGCGTCCTAGATTCGAGAATCGCCGCGACCATGCGCGAGCTGATGGCCGGCGTGATTTTGGAAGGCACCGGCAAGCCCGCGGCTCTCAACGGCTGGACCGATGCCGGGAAATCCGGCACGGCGCAGAAGATTGATCCCACGACGGGGCGCTACTCGCCCGACAAATATGTGACTTCGTTCGTCGGATTCGCTCCGGTGAGCGACCCGGCCGTTACCATCCTGGTCGTTCTTGATTCGCCCATAGGCGCGCATCACGGCGGCGAAGTCGCGGGCCCGATCTTCCGCCGCGTCGCCGAGCAAGTGCTGCAGTACCTGAATACGCCGCACGATATTCCTGTCGTCCCGGCTGTCGAAATGGCCGCACGCCGCCGCGAGGCATCGAATCCCGATGCCAGCGAGGACAGCGATCAACTTCAGACGGCCGGCGATCACCGCCTTCAGAAGCGCTCCACTGCTGCACCGGTGCCGGCTATCGAAGCCGAATCCGAGGTGCCAAGCGCAGCCCCAACAGTCGAATTTGGCGGTGGACCTGCGATCACAGTTCCGAGGCTCTCGGGCCAGAGCGTCCGGGGCGTGACTGAGGCCTGTTCCAAATTGGGACTCACGCCGGTCCTCGTTGGAACCGGGTTTGCATTGGATCAGTCGCCGCAGGCTGGCGCCCGCGTCAATCGCGGTACTCGTGTTGTTGTCAGATTCGGCCGCCCGGGCAAGTACGTCCCCGCGGATTCGCAAGGGGGCGGAGATTGAGAGCAATGGCTAAAGATCAGCATGACTTGAGCGGCGCCCCGGCGCAACCCGGAAAGCGAACGCCTGCGATGAAGCTCAGGGAAATTCTCGATAGTGTCGGAACGGTCGCGATAGCTGGCTCGCTTGATTCCGAAATTCGCGCCGTAGTCTGCGACAGCCGGAAAGCACAGCCCGGGGCGCTGTTCTTCGCTTTGCATGGATCGAAGGCTGATGGCA
The DNA here is from genome assembly GCA_036833535.1 of Candidatus Acidiferrales bacterium. Classification (GTDB taxonomy): domain Bacteria; phylum Acidobacteriota; class Terriglobia; order Acidiferrales; family UBA7541; genus Palsa-147. Next base: position 22,258 of record DAITPO010000029.1, read on the forward strand.
ATCGCTTCATCTCAGATGCGATCGAGCGCGGTGCCACGGCTGTTGCAAGTGAAGATGTCCGGCCGAACGACGCGCCGCGCGGCATCATCTGGGTGCAATTGAAGAAAGATTTGGCCCGGCGTGGACTTGCGTCCGCCGCTGCGAATTTCTTCCATCATCCGGCCAACGCGCTGAAGCTTGTCGGCGTTACCGGCACGAATGGGAAGACCACGGTTTCGTTTCTGATCGATTCCATCCTCCGAGCCGCTGGTCACACGACCGGGCTCATCGGCACGACCGGTTACACCACGCCGCGCGGGCCGCGCAAAGCTGTAAACACCACGCCTGAGTCGGTGGACTTGCAGGAAATGTTCGCAGAAGTGCGCGATGCAGGCGGTTCGGCAGTTGTGCTCGAAACGAGTTCGCACGCGTTGGCGATGGATCGCCTGTGGGGACTGCGTTTCGCCGCGGCCGTCTTTACCAATCTCACGCACGATCACCTGAATTTTCACAAGACGATGGACGCGTATTTCTCCGCCAAGCAGCGTTTATTTGAAGGCACTGGTGCAGGCGCGCCGCTCACATCCATCATCAATATCGACGACGCTTACGGGAAACGCCTGCATGAGGACCTCAGCAAGAAAGAGCAACGCACGCTGACCTACGGCCTGAGCGATCCGGCACAAATCACCGCGAAAAAATTCGCGCTAGGCTTCCATGGACTCGATTTCATCGCGCAAACGTCGGCTGGTCCGGTGCAAGTGCGTTCGACGCTCGTCGGCCGCGTAAACGTTTACAACATCCTCGCGGCAATCGGCGCCGCCCTCGCTCTCGAAGTTCCCGTTCCTCGCATCGAAGCCGGAATCCGCGAGCTGAAAGCCGTCCCGGGTCGCTTCGAGCAAATTGACGAGGGCCAGCCTTTTCACGTCGCGGTGGATTACGCGCACGCCGACGATGCCATCCGCAATCTGCTGCAAGCGGCGCGCGAACTCACACCGAATGGGCGCGTGCTAATCCTGTTCGGGGCCGGCGGCGAACGCGATCGTTCGACGCGGCCCCTAATGGGCGAGGCAGCGGGCTCGCTGAGCGACCTTGTCGTGCTAACTAGCGACAACCCGCGGAGCGAAGACCCGTTGCGCATTATCAACGACGTGGTGGTGGGATTGCAGAAAGTCAATGCGCAGTACCGAATTGAACCGGACCGGGAACGCGCGTTTGACCTGATTTTTGATGAAGCTAAGCCGGGAGACCTGGTTCTCCTGGCGGGGAAAGGCCATGAAAACTATCAGATCCTCAGCGACCGGACGTTCGAATTCGACGATCGGGAAATGGCGCGGAAAGTCTTGCAGGCTCGCGGGTACCACAAGGCTGCGAAGTAATGGCCAAGAGCCTCAATCTGCGCCACTTAGAGCGGCCGGCGGGCGATATTCGTCCGGGCAGCGCCGCGGGCGCTGAATCGGCGGCTTGCCGGTCAATTTTCGATCGGCGGTTCGCTCGAGCGGTATAAGTCATTTCTCCTCAGGAGAATGACGATAGGCCAATTGGAGACGCGATGCGGTGGACGATGGAACAGGTGGCTGGCGCTCTGGGTGTCGCGCTGCCTCCCGCGCTCGACCCCGTGGCCCGGCTGGCCGGTGTCTCGATTGATTCTCGCACGGTACGAGCCGGGGAACTGTTCTTCGCCATACGCGGACCGCGTCACGATGGACACGATTTTGTCGGTGAAGTTCTGGGGCGTGGCGTTCCAGCTGCGGTCGTGGAGGGGGGGCGCCGGGAGGATTATCCCGAAGAGATTCGGGGGCGGCTCTACCCGGTCGAGGATACTTTGCAAGCGCTCGGGCAATTGGCCGCTGCCGTCTTGCGCGAATGGCGCGCGGCGAAGCCCGAACGCAGGGTGGCGGCCGTCGCCGGGTCGGTGGGAAAAACGACCACCAAGGAAATTCTGGCGGCGCTGCTGGGCGCGCGGTTCCGCGTTCTAAAATCCACCGGCAATTTGAATAACGAGTACGGCTTGCCGCTGACGCTGTTTCAGCTTGAGGATGAGCACGAGGCGGTAGTCGTTGAGCTGGGAATGTCGCGGCGAGGGGAACTGGCGCGGCTGACGCGGATTGTTGCGCCTGATGTGGGCTTGGTTACGCGCGTGGCTGTGGAGCATCTGGAATTTTTCGCGTCGCTTGATGAAATTGCGCTGGCTGAGCGCGAACTGATCGAGAATTTGCCGCGGCGCGGTGCGCGTGTGTCGCACGATGGGCCTGGTTCCGGGAGCGACGCCGCGGTTTCTGTGCTGAACGCTGACGATGAGCGCGTGGCGCACTTCGGCGAAATTGCGCCGGGGCGCGTGATCACATTCGGGAGCAGCGCCAAGGCGCAGTTCCGCGCGGAAAATATCGACGACCGTGGAATTGATGGCACGACATTCGATTTCATCGCGCCTGATGGTAGCGCGCAGCTAAGGCTGCCGCTGATTGGCCGACACAACGTGATGAACGCCGTCGCGGCGCTGGCGGCCGCGAGCGTCTGGGGAATCGGCTCGGCGGAAGCCGAGCAAGTGTTTTCGAAGCTGCAGCCGGCCGACAAGCGCGGCGAAGTGGTGCGCTTCAAGCAAGGATTCGTGGTCATCAACGATACTTACAATTCGAGCCCCACGGCGCTCGACGCGCTCGTCGATCTTCTCGCCAATTCAAAAAAATATCAGCGCCGGATCCTCGCGACCGGCGAAATGCTCGAGCTCGGCACGACATCAGCCGACCTGCATCGCGCTTGCGGCCGCCACGCCGCCGAAGCGCAGATCGATGGGGCGCCCGCAATTGATTGGATCGTTGGCGTACAAGGCGAAGCAGCCGCACTTATCGAAGCGGCCATCGAAGCCGGTCATCCGCGCGAGCAAACGAAATTCTTCGCCACTTCCGAAGAAGCCGGAAAATTCCTCGCACCATTCATTACCCGCGGCGATCTGCTTCTGCTCAAAGGCTCGCGCGGCGTGAAAATGGAAAAAATTCTCGAAGCTCTCCGCGCGCGCTATGCCGATTCCGGCGCGCCGCCGCAGCATCCGCCAAAATCCAAAGTCCCGCAACCCGCCGGCGGGTCCCGCAAGGGCCGGCGCTGATATGCTCTACTACCTTTTCTTTTTCGTTCTGAGGCCGTATTTCAGCCCGTTCAACGTGTTCCGTTACATCACCGTGCGCACCGCCGTCGCCAGCATCACGGCGATGATTCTCTCGCTGGTCCTCGAACCGTGGGTGGTCAAGCGTCTCCGCGCCATGCAGATCAAGCAATTCATTCGCGCCGAAGGCCCGCAGCGGCATCAGGTGAAGGCTGGCACGCCGACCATGGGCGGCGTGCTGATCGTCGCAGCCATCGCCGTGCCCACGCTCCTGTGGGCCGATCTCCGCAATCCTTACGCAATGCTGGCACTTGGCGCCACGATCGCTTTCGGCGTCATCGGCTTCATCGACGACTACAACAAAGTCGTCCGCCGCCGCAATCTGGGCCTAACGCCCAAATCGAAATTCACCTATCAAGTTCTCACCTGCATCGCGGTTGGCGCGATTCTCCTCGCCTTGCAACAGCGCGGCGCCTATTCCACGCAACTGAGCGTGCCGTTCTTCAAGCGCCTGCATCCGGATTTGGTGATTCGTCCGCTGCTCACCTATCACGTGATCTGGCTCGTTGCATTCATCCCCTTTGTGCTCTTTTTGATTCTCGTGATCGTCGGCTGCTCTAACGCCGTGAATCTCACCGACGGCCTCGATGGCCTCGCAATCGGCTGCACGCTCGTCGCCGCAGGCGCGCTGACGGTGATCACTTATCTCTCGAGCCACGCGCGCTTCGCCGAATATCTCGAGATCCAGCACATTCCAGATGCCGGCGAACTCACGATTTTCTGCGGCTCGCTGCTCGGCGCGTCGCTCGGCTTCCTTTGGTATAACGCGCACCCCGCCGAGCTTTTCATGGGCGATGTCGGCTCGCTCGCCATCGGCGGCGCCATCGGCACGGTGGCCGTAATCATCAAGCAGGAAATCCTGCTGCTCTCGATCGGCGGCGTTTTCGTGCTCGAAGCGCTTTCGGTGATTCTGCAAGTGGCGTCATTCAAGCTCACCGGCAAACGCATCTTTCGCATGGCGCCGCTGCATCATCATTTCGAGCTGCTCGGCTGGAGCGAATCGAAAATTATCGTGCGGTTCTGGATCGTGGCATTCGTGTTCGCGCTGTTTTCGCTGACAACTTTGAAACTGAGGTAATGAATTGCGCCCTGGAATCGATCTACTAGAAAAGCGAGTTCTAATCATAGGCCTGGCGCGCACGGGCATCGCCTCTGCGCTCTTCTGCGTCGAGCGTGGCGCTCAAGTCACCGTCACGGACGAGCAGCCCGAATCGAAGCTCGCCGAGGCAGCCGCGAAACTCCGCGCCGAGGGCGTCACCCTCGAGCTGGGCACTCATCGCCTCGAATCGTTTGAAGCGCAGGATCTAATCGTCCTGAGCCCTGGCGTCCCTGCCGATCTGCCGGCGCTAAACACGGCGCGAGGGAAGGCAATTCCGGTCTGGAGCGAAATCGAGCTGGCCTGGCGCTTTCTGCACGGCCGCCTCGTCGCCGTCACCGGCTCAAACGGCAAAACCACAACGACCTCGCTCATCGCCCACATTCTCAAGTCCGCCGGAATCTCGACAGTAGTCGGCGGCAACATCGGCACCCCGCTGATCTCCCTAATCGAATCAACGGACGATTCCACCGTCAGCGTCGCCGAAGTCAGCAGCTTCCAGCTCGAAGCCATCGAAGCATTCCGTCCCGACATTGGCTTGCTTCTCAATCTCACCCCCGATCATCTCGATCGCCACCGTTCCTTCGAGGAATACGCCCGCGCCAAGCTGCGCCTGTTCGAAAATCAGCGCGAGCGTGACGCCGCCATCCTCAATGCCGACGATCCCGAAGTCGCGCAACGCGTCCCGGGCAAGCCCAGCATCTACTGGTTCAGCCGCCAGAAGCAGGTCTCTGCCGGCGCCTACGTCCGCGACGCGCAAATCATCGTCCGCGATCATGGCGACGAAGAAATCATCCTGCGCCGCGACGAAATCCCTCTCCTCGGCGAGCACAATGTCGAAAACGTCCTCGCCGCCTCGATTGCCACGTGGCTGGCCGGCGCCGAGCCAGATGCCATAGCCGATGGCATTCGCACTTTTCCCGGCGTCGAGCACCGCATCGAATTCGTCGCCGAAGTCCGCGGCGTGAAGTTCTACAACGATTCGAAAGCCACAAACGTGGACGCCACGCTCAAAGCCATAGCCGCCTTCGATTCGCCGCTTCTGATCATTCTCGGCGGCAAAGACAAAGGCAGCCCGTACACGCCGCTGCGCGAGCCGCTACAAGCCCACACGCGCGCCGCGTTCCTAATCGGTGCGGCCGCCGAAAAAATCGCCTCCGAACTCGATGGCTCAGTCCCGCTCGTCCGCGCCGAAACGCTCGATCGCGCCGTCCGCATGGCTTTCGAGCAAGCCGATCCGGGCGACACGATTCTTCTCGCACCCGCGTGCTCGAGCTTCGATCAATTTGAAAATTACGAGCACCGCGGCCGCGCGTTCAAGCAACTCGTCGCCGAACTTAGACAGCAGCACAACGGCCAAGCCGCCGCCGGCGCATCATCCCAGGCCCGTTAGCGAGGAAACACAGACCAAATGCCCCGAATCCTCCAACCCGATCGCAAGCTCTTCGGAGCCACTCTAGCTCTCTGCCTGTTCGGCTCGGTGATGGTCTTCAGCGCATCCGCAGTCGTTACGCGCGAACTCGGCGGTAGCGGCTATTCCTTCTTCCTGCGCCAGATGATCTGCATGGTCCTCGGCATCGGCGGAATGTTCGCGCTGATGAATTTCGATTACCGCAAGCTGCGTCAGCCGCGCGTAATTTTCATCGGCCTGGGCGTCGTCCTGGTTCTCCTGATCGGCGTGCTATTCCTCGATCGTTCGCACGCCACGCATCGCTGGGTACGCTTCGGCCCGGCCAGCATCCAGCCCTCGGAATTCGCAAAGCTCGCCGTGATTCTCTATCTCGCCTGGTTCCTCGAACTGCGCAAGCCCTGGCGCTCGCGTAGCCAATCCTTTGATATCAACGATCCCATGCACTCGCTGCTTCCGGCTCTCGCGCCAGTTTTAGTGATGGCAGGCCTGATTCTTCTCGAGCCCGACATGGGCACCGCCTGCATGCTCCTCCTCATCGCGCTGACCATGCTATTCGTCTCCGGCCTCTCGCTGCGCTATCTAGCCGGAGCAGTTCTCGCCGCCGTGCCGATCATTTATCTACTCATCGTCCGCGTCCCGTATCGCTATCACCGCCTAATGGCCTTCCGCCATCCCGAAGCCGATTCGCAAGGCTATGGCTTCCAGCTGCTTCAATCGCTCATCGCCGTAGGTTCCGGCGGCCTCACCGGCGTCGGACTCATGGAGAGCAAGCAAAAGCTTTTCTATCTCCCCGAGCCGAGCACCGATTTCATTTACGCAGTCGTCGCCGAAGAACTCGGCTTCCTCGGCGCCGTAGCCGTTCTTGCGCTCTTCGCCTTTTGGGGCTGGCGCGCCTTCCGCACCGCCATTCAAGCGCCCGACGATTTCGGCCGCTATCTCGGCCTGGGAATCACCACCATGGTCATCGGCCAGGCGCTGATCAATCTCAGCGTCGTGCTCGGCCTGATGCCCACGAAAGGCATCCCGCTCCCGTTCATCAGCTACGGCGGCTCGAGTCTGCTGGTGATGCTCTTGGCCACAGGCGTGCTCCTCAATATCAGCCAGCACGCGCAGCCCGAGGAGTGATCCACGCGCGAAGATTCGATGAAGTTGCTCATCGCCGGAGGCGGCACAGGCGGGCACGTGTTCCCAGCCATCGCCGTGGCGCGCGAGTGGCTGCGACGCGGCGATCCGGGCGCGCCGCCCACTGCGGCAGTCGAGTTGAAAAAGAGGGAAGTGGTGATCGTAGGAACACAACACGGATTGGAATCGAGGCTGGTGCCGGACGCTGGTCTGCCGTTCGCTACAATTCGCGTGGCGGGACTGAAAGGCATCGGTGGCTTGAAACTCCTGAAGAACGCCGCGATGCTACCCGGCAGCGCTTTGGATTCCGAACGCCTGCTCCGCAAATACCGCTTCGCGGCAGCGTTCGGCGTCGGCGGCTACGCTTCCGGTCCCATGATGCTGATGGCCGCGCTGCATCGCATCCCCACGGTCATCTTCGAGCCCAATATCGAGCCCGGCTTCACCAATCGCGTTCTCGTCCGCATCTGCACGCGCGTCGCCACCGGATTTGAAGAAACCGCCCGCCGCTGGGGCAAAAAAGCCGTAGTCACCGGCGTCCCCGTCCGCCGCGAATTCTTCTCGGCACCTCGCCGCGAACACAAACCGCCCCTACGCATCCTGATCACCGGAGGCAGCCGTGGCGCTCTGCCCATCAATCGCTGCGTCGTCGATTCGCTCGATCGCCTGACCGCCCGAAAAAACCAGCTTTTCATCGTGCATCAGACCGGCGAACGTGACTATAATGCGGTTCGCGTTGCTTATGCGCGCCGGGAACTCATCGCGGAGGTCAGCCCCTTCATCGAGAATATGGCGGAGCAGTTTGCCCAGGCAGACGTAATCGTCTGCCGCGCGGGCGCAATCACCGTCGCGGAAATCACTGCCGCTGGACGCGCCGCCATCTTCATCCCTTTTGCCGCTGCTACCGACGCCCACCAACTTCTCAACGCGCGGGCCATGGAAGCGGCCGGCGCGGCCCGGGTGCTCCCGCAGGATGAATTGACGCCGGAGCGCCTGACAAACGAAATTTTCTCTCTCCTGGACCAGCCCTCCAGAATCAGCGAAATCGAGCAGTCTGCGCGGAAGCTTGCGCGTCCCCGCGCCGTGGAGGACATCGTGGACTTGCTCGAAGGGGTGGCTCGGCCATGATGGTCACGTTCCGGAATTTTCAGCGCATTCATCTCGTCGGAATTGGCGGCAGCGGCATGAGCGGTATTGCGGAAGTGCTGCTTTCGAGCGGCTATGCCGTTTCGGGATCGGATACCAAGCCTTCGCAGATTACCGTGCGCTTGCAGAATCTTGGCGCCAATATTTTTGAAGGGCATAACGCCGCAAATGTTCATGGCGCGCATGTCGTAGTGATTTCTTCGGCGGTGAAGCCGGATAATGTCGAAATCGTCGAAGCGCACCGGATGAAAATTCCGGTTATCCCGCGCGCAGAGATGCTCGCCGAATTGATGCGCTTGAAATACGGAATTGCTGTCGCAGGAGCGCATGGAAAGACCACCACCACGTCGATGACCGCTTCGGTTCTCGCTGCGGCGGGGCTTGATCCAACGTTCGTTGTGGGTGGCCGCGTGAATCATGCCGGGTCGAATGCGCGCGTCGGTCAGGGCGAATATATCGTCGTCGAAGCCGATGAAAGCGATCGCTCGTTCTTGCTTCTCGCGCCGGTCATCGCCGTCGTCACCACCATCGATCGTGAGCATCTCGATCACTACGCCTCGCTCGACGAAATTCAGCAGACCTTCCTGCAATTCGTCAATCGCGTGCCGTTCTACGGCGCCGTCGTGCTGTGCCTCGATGAGCCGAACGTCCAGGCGGTCCTAGCTGACGTTAAACGGCCAATCATTACTTACGGCACTTCGGGTCAGGCCGATCTGGTCATCAGTGACGTGAAGCTCGAAGGCTTCGGCAGCCGCTTCAAACTCGCTTATCACGGCGAGGATCTCGGCGAATTCCAGTTGCACTCGCCGCCCGGCATTCACAATGTGCGCAATGCCGCTGCCGCCGCGGCGGTCGCCCTCGCACTAAATGTTCCCGCGGAATTGATCCGCCAGGGCCTCGAGAAATTCGGCGGCGTCGGCCGTCGCTTCGAAGTCAAAGGCGTCCACAGCGGCGTCACTCTGATCGACGATTACGGCCATCATCCCGCCGAAATTCGCGCCACTCTGGAAGCCGCGCGCGGCTGCGCCTTCAAGCGGCTTCTCGTGATTTTTCAGCCGCATCGCTATTCGCGCACCCAGCATCTCTGGGATGAATTCCGCCAGGCTTTCAATCAGGCGGATATTTTGATCGTCACCGATATTTACGCCGCGGGCGAAGCGCCCATCGAGAACATCAACGGTGAAAATCTCGCCATGGCCATCAGTTCGGCCGGACACAAGAACGTCATCTTCGCCGGCAACATGCAAATGGGAATCGAATTTTTGCTGCGCGAGGCTAAGCCTGGCGATGCTGTGCTCGCAATTGGCGCGGGCAGCGTGGGCCGCGCACTCGATCAACTCGCCGTGCTGATCGAGGCGCAATTGCCGGAGCCGGAGCACCATGCGAATTAGCGACAAACCGGTGGCTGCGCGCCTCGCTGATCTCGGCGTCGAGCTGCGCGCCGGCGTGTCGCTGCAGGAATTGACGTCGCTCGGCATCGGCGGCACCACCGATTTACTGCTGATTCGCCGCTACGAGGCGTTGCCCGAAGTCATCCGTGAGCTAAAGGATGAAGGCATCCCGTACAAATTTCTCGGCGGCGGCACCAACGTCCTCGTCGCCGATGGTGAGCTGCCTTGGGTCATGCTGCATCTTCCCGCCGCGAAGCCGGGGGTACGCGTCGAAGGCGATGCGGCTTTTGTCGATGCAGCGGCGGATCTCGGAGGCACGGTCACCTTTTGCGCGAAAAATAATCTGGGCGGCATGGAAGGCCTCATCGGCGTTCCCGGCAGCATCGGCGGCGCGTTGCGCATGAATGCCGGAGCTTACGGCACGCAAATCGGCAGCTACGTCCGCGAAGTCGAGCTCTATCGCGCCGCGATCGCCCGGAATGAAATCGTCCGCGGCGAGGAAATTCGCTTCGACTATCGCCACACGTCCTTCAGTCCTGATGACGTGATGCTGCGCGTGAAGCTCGAGCTGCCGTCGAAGCCCTATCACGAGATTGTCGCCGGCATTCGCGTCTGCAATGAAAAGCGCCGCGCCAGCCAGCCGCTCAATCAAAAAAGCGCCGGATGCATTTTCAAGAATCCTCCGGGCGCATCGGCCGGGCGCATGATCGACGAGTTGGGCCTCAAGTCTTTCCGCGTCGGCGACGCCATGGTCAGCGATCGCCACGCCAATTTTTTCGTCAATGCAGGCCACGCCTCGTGCGACGACATGCTCAGCCTGATCGATCAGGTGCGCGGGCGCGTAAATAAAAGTTTCGGAATGGACCTCGAGAACGAGGTGATCCTCTGGAGAAACTGAAGTCCATGGAAGCGGAGGCTTTCCCCCACGAAGTCCTCACCGAGGACGAGCCGCGATATCTCCGCCGGCAGAAGCCGGTGGAAATTCGCCGCCGCAAATTCGGGAAGAAAGCTTGGAAGAGCTATCTGCGCATTGCAGTGGCCTTCGGCGCCACTCTGGCTGTGACCACCGCCATCTATGCGCTCGCCGCGTTTCTGCTCGCCTCGCCGCAAATGTCGCTGCTGCATCCCGATCAGGTTTCGCTCGCGGGCAATCACTTCGTCACCCGCGCCAACATCCTCGAAATCTTCACGCCAGATCGTGGCCGCAGCGTTCTGCGCATTCCGCTTAACGCGCGCCGCAAGCAAATCGAATCGCTCGCCTGGGTCGAAAGAGCCGTGGTCCGCCGCGCGCTGCCGAATCGCGTGCAGGTCGAAATCGTCGAGCGCACGCCCATCGCTTTCCTCCGCGATGCAGGCGATCTCGCACTCATCGACGTCCATGGCGTATTCCTAGACCGCCCCGTCGAAGGCAATTTTCATTTTCCCGTCGTCACCGGCATCCAGCCCGGCCTGCCCGCCGACGAGCGCGAGCGCCGCATGCAGTTATTCAGCGGCTTCTTGCAGCAAATCAACGCGGCCCGCTCTGGCGCGAGTGACGCGGTAAGCGAAATTGATCTCTCCGACGCGAAAGATATCCGCGCCACGCTTGAAAGTCTTCCCAGCAACGGCGGCCCGGTCCTCTGGCCCGCCAGCGCCGGCCCGCTAGTGGTAGATTTCGGCGATCACGATTTCGAAAGCCGCTTCCAGACTTTGCTGAAGAGCATCATCCAGTGGCGCATCAGCGCAGGACGCATAGAATCGATCGACCTGCGCTTCGACGGCGAAGCCGTCGTAAATCCCGGCCTGAGCGCCACAGCGAAGCCACCGCAACCAACGCCGCCGCCAGCGCACCTGACCCCAGCCGTAGCGGCAAAAACAAAAGTTTCGCCCCCGCTCGCCGCCCAAAAGCCGCCCAAGCGAGC
>DAITPO010000030.1:0-26195 GCA_036833535.1 Candidatus Acidiferrales bacterium
TAGCCGAAATTGACCGCATCTCTTTGCGCGCCTATACTTCACCTTCGAGCGTTGGCCATCCCGCGCGGGCCTCGAAGGAGTCATCGTCATGGAACAGCCAGTAATTCTCAGCGCAGTGCGCACTCCGATCGGCAAATTTATGGGCGGACTCTCTCCGCTCACCGCACCGGAACTGGGCGCGAAAGTCGTCGCTGAATCCGTCCGCCGCGCCGGCATCGAGCCAAAGCAAGTGGACGAAGCGATTATGGGCAACGTGGTCCAGGCGGGCCTGGGCCAAAATCCCGCGCGCCAGGCGGCGCTGCGCGGCGGCCTCGATGCGCGCGTCGCGGCCATGACTATCAATAAAGTCTGCGGCTCGGGTCTGAAATCCGTGGCGCTCGCGGGGCAGGCTGTAGCGCTCGGCGAATCCGAAATCGTCGTCGCCGGCGGCATGGAATCCATGTCGAATTGCCCGTATCTGCTCAAGAACGCGCGCACCGGCTATCGCATCGGCAATGCCGAAATGTTCGACTCGATGATCACCGACGGCCTCTGGGACGCGTACGAGAATTTCCACATGGGCATGACCGGCGAGCTAGTCGCCGAAAAATACGGCATCACGCGCCAGGAGCAAGATCAGTTCTCTGTCGACAGCCATCGCAAAGCCATCCACGCCATCAAGTCCTGCTTTGTCAGCGAGCAGATTCTGCCCATCGAAATTCCGCAGAAGAAGGGCGATCCCATCATTATCAAGACCGATGAATCGCCCCGCGAAGATACTTCGCTCGAAGCCCTGGCCAAGCTCCGGCCCGCATTCAAAAAGGACGGCACGGTAACCGCAGGCAACGCGCCGGGAACAAACGACGGTGCCGCAGCTTTAGTCGTCACGAGCGAGAGCAATGCCTCGCGGCTGGGCAAGACGCCGATGGCGCGCATCATCGCGCAGGCCGTGAGCGGCCTCGAGCCGAAGTGGGTGATGATGGCGCCGGTCGATGCCGTCGAAAAGCTGCTGCAAAAAACCGGCTGGGATCGCGATAAGGATGTCGATCTCTACGAACTGAATGAAGCCTTCGCAGTAGCTGCGATTGCGGTCACGCGCCAATTGCGTCTCGATCCCGCCAAGGTGAACGTGAACGGCGGCGCGGTAGCCATCGGCCATCCCATCGGTGCTTCCGGCGCGCGCATCCTGGTAACTCTGCTCTACGAATTGCAGCGCCGCAACAAAAAGCGCGGCATCGCCGCGCTCTGCCTCGGCGGCGGCAACGCCGTAGCGCTAGCCATCGAGCGCTACTAGCGCTTCGACCGGCGGCCAGTCATCTGCTATTCTGGCCGGCGCATTCTTGGTCTCCTCGCGCCGAAAGCGAAGCGTTGTCATTCCGAGTCCGCCTAGGCGGACGAGGAATCTGCATTTTTCTGGCGTTGAGAGCCGCGCGGGAGGCGCCGTTGTTCTGCCCGAGTTGCAAACTCGAATATCGCCCAGGCTTCACGCGCTGCTCCGACTGCGATGTCGACTTGGTTGCTGCACTCCCCACCGAGACCGCCCCGCAAGAAGTCGGCGTGCACGACCTCAGCTCGCCGAGCATCCTGCGGCAGGGATTGAGCGCGGCTGACGCGCCCGCCCTACGCGACGCGCTGAACGCCGCAGGCATTCGCTTCAATACGCGGAGATCGTCGGCTGAAATCATCGCCGATGGCTCCCCCACATACGAATTTTGGATCAATAGCGAGGATCGCGCGAACGCCCAGTCCGTACTGACGTCCGCACTGCATGCTGACGAAACCGGCGAGTCTCCCGGTTCGCTGCAAGTCGTATGGGGCGGTGCCGACCGCGGAATGTTCGATCGGCTGTGTTCCGCTCTCGACGACGAAGGTATTGCTTATTTCAAATACGAGCCGCTGGAAGCTCGTCTCGGCGCAGGATTTCGGCGCAATCCGCTAGAAGTATCGGTGGAGGACGCGGATTACGCCGCGGCGCTTGACGTTCTCGCAAGCATTAACGGCGATTCCAACAGCGGCGTTTCGATCGGCGCCGGTTCGTCTCCATCGGGCACTGAAAGCTCAAGGCGCGGCGCTGAGGACGATGCCCCTGATCTGGCTCCCGATGACCTACCTGTCGAGGGCCAAGATATTGATGATGACGAGCTCACTTCTGAGGCCTGGTCCGGCGCCGCAGCCGATCAGGCGGACGTGCTAAAGCTCTGCCTTCGGGAGGTCGGAATCGCGAGTCGCGTCGCCAAGGCGGCCTCTGGTGTGCGACTGCTCGTTGCGGAAAAGGACGTAGCGCGGTCGCGAGGAATCATCCGCGAAGTCATCGAAGCCGCACCGTCGGAATAGCGCGCCACGTGGCTTATGGCTCTTCGCCGCTTTGATTCCATTTTCGTCGTCGCGTCGTGGGAGGTTCAATGAGCATCGCTGAGATCAAAACCGTCGCCGTGCTTGGCGCGGGCACGATGGGCAATGGCATCGCGCACGTTTTTGCGCGCTCGGGCTATCGCGTGATCCTCCGCGATATCGAGCAGCGCTTCCTCGATCGCGCCCTTGCGACCATCAATGCCAATCTCGATCGCGAAGTGAAGAAGGCGAAGATCACGGAAGACGATAAGACTGCCGCGCTTGGCCGCATTCAGCCGCAAACTGCAATCTCCTCGCTCGCCGAAGCAGACTTCGCTGTCGAAGCTGTTCCCGAGAATCTGGAACTGAAAATCCGCGTTCTCAAGGAAGCCGACGCGGTCTTGCGACCCGGCGTGCCGCTCGCCAGCAACACATCCTCGATTTCCGTTACATCGCTCGCCGCGCAAACCAGCCGTCCCGAGCGCTTCATCGGCATGCATTTCATGAATCCCGTGCCGGTGATGCAGCTCGTCGAAGTAATTCGCGCGCTACAAACCAGCGACGACACGTTCGCGCTCACGATGCAGCTCTGCGAAAAGCTCGGCAAGAAGCCGGTGGCCGTGAACGACGCTCCCGGCTTCGTCTCGAATCGTGTCCTCATGCCGTTAATTAATGAAGCCGCTTTTTGCGTGATGGAAGGCGTAGCCACGCCCGAATCCGTTGACGCGGTAATGAAAATGGGAATGAATCACCCGATGGGCCCGCTGGAACTCGCGGACTTCATCGGCCTAGATGTCTGCGTGGATATCTTGGAAGTTCTCTATAAAGGCTTCGGCGATTCAAAATATCGCGCCTGCCCGCTGCTGAGGAAGTACGTCGCCGCAGGCTGGCTCGGTCGCAAATCCGGCCGCGGATTTTACAAATATTCGTGAACCCAAACCTAAAACTTGCCCCAGAACGCAAACGTCACCGCGCCCATGATGCAGAGGAACGACAGCGCGTAATTCCACTTCAAGCTTTCGCCCAGATAGAAGAAGGCGAAGACCACAAACACGCACAGAGTGATCACTTCCTGGATGATCTTCAACTGGAACCCGGTGAACTCGCCGTAGCCGATGCGATTCGCCGGCACCTGGAAGCAATATTCAAAGAAGGCAATGAGCCAGCTCACCACGATCGCCGCAATCAGCGGCGCCTTGCGGTACTTGAGATGGCCATACCACGCCGCGGTCATGAAAATATTTGAGCAGATCAGTAGAAGTACGGTTTTCATAGGTCCGAAATCGTAGCATAGTGATGGGCGGCGTCGGGACAGGCAAGAGAGGGAGCGATCGCGACGCTAAAGAGTCGCAGGAGCAGCCAGGGCAGGGCCCAGCTAGGGCAAGAAAGTCTTTGCTTTTTCTTCGCCTTGTGCTAATCTCGCCGCAACGGGACAATGCGGCCGGCCCGGCAGTTCGCTGCTAGACTCAGGGCCTTCGCCCCCGCCAAAATCTAGCCCTTCGAGGTGGTCTATGTCGGATGAAAAGACAAAAATGCTCGAGAACGCGATCTCACAAATTGAGAAGACTTATGGCAAGGGCTCCATCATGCGCCTCGGCAACCGGGACGTGCTCGTGCCGGTAAGCGTGATTCCTACAGGCTCGATTTCTCTCGATGCGGCGCTGGGCGTGGGCGGATTCCCGCGCGGCCGCGTCATCGAAGTGTATGGCCCGGAATCGGGCGGCAAGACGACCATGACGCTGCACGTAATCGCCGAAGCCCAGAAGCTTGGCGGCCAAGCGGCCTTTATTGATGCCGAGCACGCGCTCGATCCCGTCTACGCGCGAAAGCTGGGTGTGGACGTGGACAACCTGCTCGTCTCGCAGCCGGATAACGGGGAACAGGCGCTGGAAATCGCCGAAACGCTGATCAAGTCGAACGCCGTGGACGTGATCGTGATCGACTCCGTCGCCGCGTTGGTGCCCAAGGCCGAGCTCGAAGGCGATATGGGCGATCCGCAGATGGGCTTGCAGGCGCGGCTGATGTCCCAGGCGCTGCGAAAACTCACCGCCATCGTCTCGAAGTCCAAGACCTGCCTGATTTTCATCAATCAAATCCGCGAGAAAATCGGCGTTCTATTTGGCAATCCGGAAACCACCACCGGCGGACGCGCCCTGAAATTCTATTCCTCGATCCGCCTCGATATTCGCCGCATTCAATCCATCAAGGAAGGCGATCGGGTGATCGGCTCGCGCACCCGCGCCAAGGTCGTAAAGAATAAGGTCGCCGCACCGTTCCGCGAGGCCGAATTCGACATTATCTATGGCGAAGGCATCTCCGCCGACGGCGATCTGATCGACCTCGGCGTCACACGCGGGCTCCTCGAGAAAAGCGGAACGTGGATCTCATACAAGGGCGAGCGTCTCGGCCAGGGCCGCGATAATGCCCGCCAGTTCCTTAAGGAAAACCGCGATATCCGCGCCAAGATTGATACCGAACTGCGTAAGCAACTCGGCCTTTTGAACACCGCGGTTGCCGATAACGGCGATTCCGAGAAGGCTGCAGAAACAGCCAAGCCGATGGCTCATGCCGCTGCCGCTGGCGCCGCTAAGGCCAAGCCTTCGCGCTAAGGCAAAGGCCCGCGGCCCACGACATTCTTAGGGACTTTAGAGACAGGCAGGAGTGCCTGTCCTACTGTCGCTGATTCCGCCGGTCGGACAGGTCAAAGTGCCTGTTCCACGCGTTTCCCTGCACGTCCCGAAACTGGTCTCTTGTTCAGTTCCATTATTACCCCGCCCAGCCGATAATCCTTCTTGTAGAGGGTTGCGCTCCAGGCTACGCTTCCCTACAATCTGAAATTCGGCCTTTGGCGGGGGGAGCCACCGGGGTCCGGGGAAGCTTATAAATGTCGAAGGTTCAGCCAGCCCAGTCTCGCAAACGCCTGACGATCCTTGCATTACTCGCCATCGCCGCGATGGTCGCTCCATCTCCCGATTTGGTACAGTCCGCGTTCGCCGGAGCAGCTCCGCGCCATTCGCGCCACAGTTACGGCGTTCCGAATCGCGCGAATCCGACCAAAGACGATATTCCCGACAACGACGATTCGATCGTGCGAACGATCGCCGTAAACGCCCTCGGCAATGCCAACGGCTCAGTCCTCGCAATCGATCCCTCGACCGGCCGGATTCTGGCCGCGGTGAACCAGAAGATGGTCTTCTCCTCCGGCTTTGAACCCTGCTCGACGATCAAGCCGGTCATAGCGCTCGCGGGGCTAAAAGAAGGCATCATCACGCGCGACACCATGATCAATGTCGGCCATCGCCGCTATATGGACTTGACCGAGGCCATGGCGCACTCGAACAACGATTACTTTCAAGCCGTCGGCGAACGCCTCGGCTTCGAGAAGGTTTCGCAGTACGCGCAACTGCTCGGGCTCGGCGAACTGGCCGGCCTGAATATCGAGGGCGAACAGCCGGGCGCCCTGCCAAGTGCGCCTCCGGCCTATGGCGGCATCGCGCGCATGTCAAGCTTTGGTTCGGGCATTCGCATGACTCCGTTGCAGCTTGCGTCGCTGGTCTCAACGCTGGCGAATGGCGGCACGATGTATTACTTGCAGTACCCGCGCACCGCTGAAGCCCGCGCGAATTTCACACCGCAGGTCAAGCGCAAGCTTGATATCGGCCCGCTCGTTCCGGATTTGCAGGAAGGCATGCTCGCCGCTGTGCTTTATGGCACGGGGAAGTCCAGCTACGATCCCTACGGCGAACAAGCACTCGGCAAGACCGGCACTTGCAACGACGAAGGTCTCGGCGGGCGCCTTGGCTGGTTCGTTTCCTACGCCGACCAGGCACATCCGAAGATCGTGCTCGTCGTTCTGCTTCGCGGTGGCAGCCGAGTAGTCAGCGGCCCGCGAGCCGCCGACGTAGCGGGCAGAATATACCGCGAGCTGCGCGACAGGAATTATTTCGCCGGCACGCACCGCTTCGAGAGCACTTACGCCACGGCGGCCGCTACCGTCGGCCCGGATTCGGTCCAGGCGCGGCAGTAGTTCGTCAAGGCGCGCTCGCTCCCTCTCGAGCGCGCTTCAAGTTTTCCGTTACTCGCCCCAAATTCTGTGCATCGCTTCAAATCTTTGCGATAACAGTTTCGCCTCGTTGCGCGTCTTGCTCGTCGTAGGGAATGCACTTCGAACAATCAGCATGCCGACGGGGCGAGGTCCAGAATGGGATTCCCCAACGCGAGGGGATGGAATGTTCTCCGAGTTTCCGCGACTTGGCTCGTACTTCTGATACTCGCGGTTAATCCCGCGGCGCGCGCCGCGCGCGACGAATGGTTCCGTGGCCTCGATCTCGAACAGCCCTTGCGAAACGCCACGCTCGTCATGGCGGCGCGCGTCGAGGACGTCGACGAAATCAAAATTTCCTCCGGCGGAAAAGGCGAAACCACTCTGCTGCAATTCAAGTTCACGCCGGTGCATGTCCTCAAAGGTGTTTTCTCCCGCGACACGCTCACGCTGAACAGCGCCGATCTGGGGATTTGGAATTTTCCGGAAGGGCAGCGCATCGCGCGCGGGCAATTGCGGCTGCTGATTCTCGGGCGCACAAGCGAGGGCTATGCCGTCACGCAACCGTCTTCGAGCCTCGATCAGGCGATTCCGCCGTTAGTTGTTCCGGATGACCCGCTGCTCGCGACGGTCAAGACTCTGCTCGATGTCAACGCCGGCGCAGATCGCGCCAAATCCGTCTCGCTGATTCTGGACGGGCTTCGCGGGCGCAAAGGCGCAGCAGCGATTCCGCTCCTCACTGCGCTGCAGCGGCGCTCGCTTCTCGCTGCGCAAACGCCCGGCGCGATCGATGCCATCGCTCCGCTTCTGGCTGATGCATCTCCCACTGTTCGCGCGCAGGCCGCCCACTCAATCCGCGCATTGCTTGATGCCGACTATCTCGATCAAGCTGCGCTGCATGAAAAAGCCGTAGCCGCACTCGCAGACGCGCTCGACCGGCATGACTCGAACTATTCAGCGAGGCTCGCGGCGATTGAGGCTCTGGGAGGCGCGGGTCAGCAAGCTGTGCAGAATGAACGAGCGAGGGCGCAGCTCGAAGAAGCCGCATCGTCGACATTTGCGGAACAAGCCGCGCGAATTCACGCCGTCGGCGAGCTGCGCATCGGAAGCCAGCAGCGCGGGATCCTCGAATTGCTGCGTCAGATGCCGCTTGATGGCGCGCCAGCCGTTCAACGTGCCGCCGAATGGAGTTTGTTTCGCTTTAATCCAGCTAGTGGATCGTTCGAGCTCCTGAGCAGAATTCACAAAAAATTCGATGCTGGCCTGGGCATAGCAAATGACATCACCGCCCTCGACGATACGCGGCCAGTCGCATCCGCGCCTGCACTTTTGGAAATCTCGAAGCTCGCTCTCGACGAAACAGAGCACAATGCTTTCGCAGAAGCATGCTTCCGCGTCGCCGATTCTTGCGCGGCGACGGACGCAGATTGCCATCGGGCTGCCGGGCAGCTTGTTCCGCCTCTCTCAGACATGCTGAATCGCGGCGACCCCGAAACCTGGCACAACGCGGTAGAGGCGCTGATGCGCGTCGATACGGACGAGGCGGCTACGGCACTGCAGCCGCACTTGCGCGAGGAGCGTGATCTGCTCGAGAAATTGAAGATGGCCGAATTTCTGGGCCATCACGGAATTCGCGACGGCTATCCCTATGCTATCGAGCACGTGGCCGAGCCCGAGTTGCTCGAGCAAGCCATCGCCGCACTCGCAGCCATGCGCGATCCCCGCGCCGTCCCCGAGCTGCGAAGAATTCTTGAGACGAGCAACGACCTCGGATGGAATACCGCCGCGGTCCGCGCTCTCGGTCGTTTGGACGCAAAGGGATTCGCCACGCAGTTCCTGCAACTGGCGCGCGACTCGAAGAATCCGCTTGCTCCGTCGGCGCTCATCGCCCAGGGCGATATGCGCGATCCGCGCGGGCTCGATCTCGTCCGCGCGGGTCTCGCGTCGCGAAATGAAGAGATGCTCACCGCCGCCGCCCGCGCGGCCGGGAATCTCGCCGCTTTGCCGGCCGCGAACGCCGCCGACATCCGCGATCAACTCGCGTCGCTTCTCGCCGAGCCGGGCGCGCCGCAGGAAGCCCGCGCCGCGGCCCTCGATTCACTTTTGGCCTTGAATGATTCGCGTCTCGACGGCGCTCTGGCGCAAGCGGCGCACGACGCAGGTCTGGAAGGAAGCGATCTACTCGACAAAATCGAAAAGTCGCTCCGCGATCGAAAAATTAGACTTACGCACTTCTGAGGAACTCGTCGCAGCCGCATTCCGGCGGCGGTTGGTTCGCACCGTAACTTTCGAGCACACAGATTCAAACTTTCTTGTTCCGCGAGTTCCATTCCCTGCGTTATGCTCCACGCTTCGCCCGGTTTCCGCGGGCGTGGCTGGGGGGAATGTTCCGCATCATTAGAATTTTCTTGTGGGTTGTGCTCGTCGCCGCCGGCGCCGGTGTGGCTTGGTATTCGTTCGATCAGCTCACCGCTTCGGATCAAAACTTCGCCGACGAAGTGCAGCGCGCGCGCACCGAAGCCCACCGCATCCAGACCGAAGTTGTTTTCTTTACAGCCAGCGTGGTGCCTTCGCGCCAGTCCTTCGCCGCGCTGCTCGAGGGAATCGGCATCAGCCCATCGAGCGCCGGCCGCGCCATCGCTTCGGCGCAGCGCGTTTTCGATCTCCGCCACGTGCGTGCGGGAAACCGCTTTTCGGTCGGCCGCTCGGTGCTCGGCGAACTTCGCGAAATCCGTTACTCGATCGATCCGGACCGTGTGCTGCGAATTTCTCCGGACGGCAGCGGTTTCCATTCCGAGATCGCCACCATCCCTTCAACGACCGAAGAGACGGGGGTTGCCGGCGAAATTCGCGGCTCGCTTTTTGAGGGCGTGACTTCAGCCGGTGAGAAGCCTGAACTGGCCATGCGGCTCGCGGAGATTTTCGGCTGGGATCTTGATTTTTATACCGACCCGCGCCCCGGCGATACTTTCCGCGTGGTGGTTGAGAAAAAGAAGCTCACCAGCGGCGAGCTGGCTTCCTACGGAAAAATTCTCGCCGCAGAATACGTTAATCGTGGCCGCGCCTATCGCGCGGTGCTTTTTCACGATCCTGCTGGCAACGCCGCTTATTACACGCCCGACGGCAAATCCATGAAGAAAGCTTTCCTGCACTCGCCGCTAAAATTCGCCGCGCCGATTACTTCGCATTTCAGCAACAGCCGCTTTCACCCGATTCTGAAAGAATACCGGCCGCATCTGGGAATCGATTACGGCGCGCCCGCCGGCACGCCGGTGCAAACTATCGGCGATGGCAAAGTTGTCTTCGCGGGACCAAAGGGCGGGGCGGGGAATTTAATTGAAATCCAGCACACCAATGGCTACGAAACTTACTACATGCATCTCTCGCGCATTTTGGTGCGCTCGGGCCAGCGCGTCGAGCAAGGGCAGCGCATCGGACTTGTCGGCATGACCGGCCTGGCCACCGGCCCGCATCTAGATTTCCGCATCCAGCGCCGCGGCGAATTTCTGAATTTCGAGAGGCTGCCGTTGCCGCCAAGCGATCCTGTCACAAAGCGCGACTGGGATGAATTCGCCGCCGCGCGCGATCACGCCATCGGCCTTTTCCCGGCGCCGGGCACGATCCTCGCGCAAAATCCTCCTGCCTCCGCGCCGTCTCCGCGGATTCCATCCGGCCCCGCAAATCCTTGATTGCTCTCTCGAATTTAGCTCACGTATCGACGGATTGACTTCGTTGCGATTTTGTCGAGAATAGCCGCAATCGCATCCGAGCCTGACTAGGAGAACGACTTTGCGCCGATTTTTCAAGTTCCTCGCGTACACCACCATCATCATCGTTGTCATCGTTCTCGCGTTGGCCATCACTTTCACTGTGGGCTGGCGACCCGTCATCGGCCCAAGCATGAGAGCCGCGACGAATCGCAAGTTTGAGCGCACTCCGGAACGCCTGGCCCGCGGCCAATATCTCTTTCGTTCCGTATCCTCCTGCGCCGATTGCCACTCACAGCACGACATGACCGTCGAAGGCGATCCGATCATCGAGGGCACCGAAGGCTCGGGCCAGCTTTTTCCCATCGACGGTCCGCCCGCCAATCTCGTCGCATCGAACCTGACACCTGATCCCGAGACCGGCCTGGGCCGCTGGAGCGACGACGAAATCGCGCGTGCCATTCGCGAGGGCGTGACCCGCGAAGGCCGCGCCATGTTTCCGATCATGCCGTACCCGAATTACCGCTCCATGTCCGACGAAGACGTTGCTTCTATAGTCGTTTACATGCGCTCGCTTCCTCCGGTACGTCATGCTCTCCCCGAGACCGAGATCTTTATTCCGGTAAGATATTTCATCCGCGTTGTTCCGCAACCGATCACCGCGCCGGTTCCCGTTCCTGATATGTCCACGCCTGCAGCGCGTGGCGCTTATCTCGTGCGCCTGGCTGCCTGCAACGAATGTCACACGCCGACAAAACGCGGGGTGCCCATCGCCGGTATGGATTTCGCCGGTGGCTTCGCCATGTCCGGCCCGTGGGGAACGGTGGCGACAGCGAACATCACCTCCGATCCCAGCGGAATTTCCTACTACGACGAAAATCTATTCCGGGAAGTGATGCGAACAGGAAAAGTCCGCGCGAGGAAACTCAACGACTTGATGCCGTACAATTACTACAAGGGGATGACCGACGAGGATCTTTCAGCAATCTTTGCGTACTTGAAAACCGTGAAGCCCGTATCCCACCGCGTGGACAATACCGAGCCGCCAACGGACTGCAAAAAGTGCGGCTACAAACACGGCCTAGGCGATAAGAATTAGTAGCGCCGGCGTCCCTGCCGGCATCTTACGACCACAAATGTCGGCGAGGGTCGATCGTGTGCGCGGACTCGAATCGCTGGATACTTTGTGCGCTAAACACGAGCTCGTAGCGCTGGATCGAGGTTGCGCCGCGTTAGATTTTGAGATCTAACGTGATGTTTAATCGAAAGATGCCGGCGGGGACGCCGGCGCTACAAAAACTACTTCACTACCCAAGTGTCGCCAGCGCGCAAAAGCTTCTCCAAATCGCCCTTGCCGCGCTTGGCAATCACGTCGGCAATCTGCGAGTTGGCCACATCCTCATACCGCGGCAGAGTGTCGTAGGACCGCAGCACGCCAATGGGCGTCGGGAATCCTTCGCGATGCTCCATGTGCGACAACATAAACGCATAAGCCGCGCGCGGATGATGCGCGTCGTGAATGAGCAGATCGTTTTCCGTGATGCCGTTCCCGAGCTGCACGACCTCGAGATCGAACCCTTTCATCCGGATTCCCTTGTCGCGATTCTTCCCAAAGATCAGCGGCTTGCCATGTTCGAGCTGAACTACGTGCTCGCTGCGCGCATCTTTCTCCGTCAAATTGAACCAAGCGCCGTCATTGAAAATGTTGCAATTTTGAAGAATCTCCACGAACGCGGAGCCCTTGTGCGCTGCGGCCTTCTTCAAAGTTTCCCGCAAGTGTTGTTGAAAGACATCCACCGACCGCGCCACGAAAGTAGCTTCAGATCCGATCGCCAAAGAAATGGGATTGAACGGACGATCCGCCGAGCCGTACGGTGTGGATTTTGTCTTCTTCCCGAATTCCGATGTCGGTGAATATTGCCCCTTCGTCAGTCCATAGATGCGGTTGTTGAAGAGCAGCACCTTTAATCCCACGTTGCGGCGCAGCATGTGGATCGTATGATTGCCGCCGATCGAAAGCGCATCGCCGTCGCCGGTCGCGACCCACACTTCAAGATCGGGCCGCATCAATTTCACGCCGGTAGCTACGGCAGGCGCGCGGCCGTGAATCGTGTGAAATCCATAGGTATTCATGTAATAGGGAAATCGGCTGGAACAACCGATCCCCGAAATCACCACGAACTTTTCGCGCGGAATCCCCAGCTCAGGAAACACGGACTGCACAGCCGAAAGGATCGCGTAATCTCCGCAACCAGGGCACCAGCGCACCTCCTGGTCAGTCTGGAAATCTTTCTTAGTCAGTGGCGGAAGCGTAGCCGTTGCCATTCTAGTTTCTCCCGGGTCCGAACTTTCTCTTCACGTTGTCATTCCGAGCGCAGCGAAGAATCTGCATTTTCTTCGCCCGCTCGGATCCAATTCATCGCACTGTTCTACTGCGAGAGCACTTCCTCAATCTTCGCTTCAATCTCCGCCTGCTTGAATGGCCGCCCCTGAATCTTGTCGTAGCCAATCGCATCCACCAAATATTTCGCCCGCAAGACCCACAAGAGCTGGCCCATATTCATCTCAGGCACAAGCACGCGGTGATACCGTCCAATTACTTCCCCCAAATTCCGCGGCAGCGGATTTAGGTGACGCAAATGCACATGCCCGATTTTTCGACCCAAAGCCCGCTGCGTCTTCAGGGCCGCAGTAATCGGCCCATAAGTCGAGCCCCAGGCCACGATCAGAAGATCGCCCTCAGGATCGCCCACAGGCACCACGTCAGGAATTTCCTGTGCCACAGCCTCCACCTTCGCCGCGCGCAGACGGGTCATCGTCTCGTGATTCAATGGCTCGTAATTGATGTTGCCGCTCCCGTCCTGCTTCTCGAGCCCGCCCAAGCGATGCTCGAGCCCCGGCGTTCCGGGCAGCGCCCACGGCCGCGCCAAAGTTTCCGGATTGCGCGAATAAGGTTTATATCCGGCAGGATCGGTCGTGAAGGTCACTGGAAAATCCGGAATCTCGCTCAGTTCCGGAATCCGCCACGGCTCGGCGCCATTGGCGAGGTAACCGTCCGAAAGAATAATCACCGGCACCATGTACTTGAGCGCGATGCGGCTCGCTTCGACTGCGACCCAGAAGCAATCACCGGGCGACGACGCGGCTAGCACTGGAATCGGCGCCTCCGAATTTCGTCCGAAAAGCGCCTGCAACAAATCCGCCTGCTCTGTCTTGGTCGGCAATCCGGTGGAAGGCCCGCCGCGCTGAATGTCGCAAATCACCAGCGGCAATTCGACCGCTACGGCTAGCCCCATCGCCTCGGTCTTCAGCGCCATCCCTGGGCCAGAAGTCGTCGTAATCGCCAGCGCTCCGGCATACGAAGCGCCGATCGCCGAAGTAATCGCCGCGATTTCGTCCTCGGCCTGAAACGTGATCACGCCAAAATTCTTGTACTCGGATAGCTCGTGCAAAATATCCGAAGCCGGCGTGATCGGATACGATCCTTGAAACAGAGTCAACCCAGCCTTCTGCGCCGCGGTTACAAATCCAATCGCTAGCGCCTGATTCCCGCTCAAGTTCCGGTAAGTGCCCGGCGACAATTTCGCCGGCGGAATCTCGTAGCTGATCTGAAATGCTTCGGTGGCCTCGCAATAAGAATATCCGGCCTTCATCGCCAGCTTGTTCGCTTCCGAAAGAAGCGGCTTTTTCTTGAACTTATCGTCCAACCAGCGGAAGGTCGAATCCATCGGCCGGTTGTAAAGCCAGTTGCACATTCCCAGCGCGAAGAAATTCTTGCAGCGGTCCATCGACTTCGCGTCGAGGCCCAATTCCTGCAGCGCCAGCCGCGTCAGCTTCTCGAGCTCCACAGGAAACAAGCGGAACGCGTCCAGCGAATGGTCCTCGAGCGGATTCGAAGTCATCTGCGCCTTGCGCAGGTCGGTCTCGCCGAAGCTGTCACTATTGACGATCAGAATTCCATTCGGACGCAGGTCCGCGACATTCATTTTCAGCGCCGCGGGATTCATCGCCACCAGCGCATCCACCGCATCGCCCGGCGTGTACACCTCGCCCGAGGCAAATTGCAGTTGGAATCCGCTCACTCCCGGCAGCGTACCCGCAGGCGCGCGAATTTCAGCCGGATAGTCCGGAAAAGTGGCCAGGTCGTTGCCATAGAGCGCCACCGTATTCGTAAACTGATTCCCGGTAATCTGCATTCCATCGCCGGAATCGCCGCAGAAGCGAATGACCGCCTTCTGCAAAATCTCCCGCTTCCGTTTTTTAGAACTTGGCCCGCCAACTCCCGTTACTGTCGACATGACTCGCTAACTCCTGAAATTACTATGTCCTAGTTCTCCGGCACCGCCCGCGAAACGGACTCGGACGGCCCATGCCACGAAGCTGCCGCCGAACCACGCCACAAGGCAGGAACGCTCGGAGAAAAACCTGGGGCAGGGAAGTTACCGGCCCAACAGCCCATCCGCGCGAATCAACTCGCCTTCCCCAATAATCAACGATACCACAAGCACGCCGACGCGGCGCGAAAGAAACGCCAGCATGTCCCGTTACTTATAGTCTGTATCATCAGGATTTATGCGCCGTTACGGCACATCGCGCACTTTATGGCCTCATAGGTTTCCGATCGATGGTCATCGAACAGCAATCTGGCGGATTTCGACGTCCTTCTTCGTCTTTTTCGTGCGAGTTTCTCCGAACCACACACATCACGCTGACCGGTAAAATCCGCCTGCGACCGATTGAAAAATGGTGCTTGACACCTTTTCCGACTGTAGGTAGCCTTGCGCAATTTTAGTAGGGTTTGATTCGCACGGTTCCTACGGCCCTGAAAAATACGAATCTCTGAGCGGAGGAGAACTTATGATCCGCACCGCGCAACTAGCAGGCCGTTTCCATTTCATTTCGCGAACCAGTTACTTAAAGCCCGTGGCTTTGACTCTGGCGGTGCTCGCGCAACTTATTGCCGCGAACGTCGTCTGGGGTCAAGCCACCACTTCGCTTCGAGGCACCGTGACCGATCCTTCCGGCGGCTATATCGCCGGGGCTTCGGTGACGCTGACGAATCCCGATTCGAAGATCGTACGTACCGCCACGACGGGAGCTTCCGACGGCGGATATCAATTTCAATTTCTACCTCCGGGAACCTACACGCTGGAAGTTGTTGCGAAAGGCTTTCAAAAATACGAGCAGAAAGAATTGCAATTGCTGGTGAACACCCCAGTGACGGTAAATGTGCAACTCAAAGTCGGCGGCGGCCAGGAGACGGTGACAGTCACCGCGGAAGAGCCGGCGCTGAACCTGGTGGATGCCTCGATCGGAAATTCCTTTGACGAAACGCAGGTACGCGATATTCCCCTTGAGGGCCGCAATGTGCCCGATATGCTGAGCTTGCAAGCCGGAGTGGTCTACACCGGCAATCGCATCGGAGACAAGGACCAGGACACCCGCAACGGCGCCGTAAATGGCGCGCGCAGTGATCAGAGCAACACCACGCTCGATGGCGTGGACGTGAACGACCAGTCCAACGGATACGCTTTTACTTCCGTCCTTCCGGTGACCCAGGATTCCGTTCAGGAGTTTCGCGTAACCACCACCAACTATGGCGCGGATCAAGGACAAGGCTCCGGGGCGCAAGTAGCTCTGGTCACCAAGAGCGGCACGAACTTTTTCCACGGTTCGCTCTACGAGGACTTGCGCAACACCATTACCAGCGCCAACGACTACCTTGTGAAGCAGTCGGAGGGGAACATCGGCGCTCCCAATAAGCCGTTGAAACTGAATCGCAATATCTTCGGCGCGTCGGTGGGTGGGCCGATCAAGAAGGACCGATTCTTTTTCTTCACCAATTACGAGGGCACGCGCGAGAGGGAAGAGCAGCGTGCCGAGCGTGTGATTCCCACGCCCTCGCTCTGCCAGGGCATTTTCCGGTATCAGGACGTGACTGGCGGCGTGACAACCTTCACGCCTACGGACCTAAAGAACCTCGATCCGCTTCATATTGGAATTGATCCCGCCATGCTCGATCCGGTCGGCCACACCGGCTATCTGGATACGACCTTTTGCGCGGGCAAGACGGTAACGAACGATCCCTCAGCCGGTGATGGGCTGAACTATGCCGGCTTCGTTTTCCGTGCGCCCACCGCACTGGACAACGACGTGTTCATCGCCCGGGCCGACTACCGCCTGACCGCCAACGGCGCGCACACGCTGTTCTGGCGCGGGGCGCTGCAAGATTTGCGGAACCCGGGAGCTCCCTTCCTTCCGGGAGATGCCCCCGAGGAATCGACCGCGGACCACAGCAAGGGGTTTGCCCTCGGCTACACCGCGATTCTCAGCTCGAGTCTCGCCAATTCCTTCCATTGGGGGTACACCCGGCAGAGCTTCGGCATTGTGGGTGATACCAACCTGCCGTGGAACACTTTTCTGGGGCTGGATCAAGGCATCGTCTATAGCCACAGTTTCATCGTCGGCATGCATAACTTGCTGGATGATCTCTCCTGGACCAAAAAGACTCATACGTTGCAGTTCGGAGCCGCGGTGGGTCTCGCGCGCGATCCCCGCACCAGCTTTCTGCACTCCAATTCTTTGGGCCTAGGAACCACCAACTGGACGTCCCCGATTGGTTTTGCCGGAACCACAAGTACGCTGGATCCAACGAACGTCGGCGCGCCGGAACCGCTGACCGCAACGCAGTACGACCGGCCGCTGCTTTCCTTGTTCGGCATGATCTCGGATGTCGTCGCGAACTATAACCTCGACCGCAACGGCGTCACGCAGCCCCAGGGCGCTCCCGTAAAGCGGCGTTACGGGTTGGATTGGTATGAGTTCTACGCGCAGGACACCTGGCGAATTAAGCCGAACCTGACGCTGACCTACGGCTTGCGCTGGTCGTTCTTCCCGGCTCCCTGGGAGACCAACGGCCTACAGACAGCTTCGACGTTCGGCCTCGGCAAGCAGTTCTATCAGAACGTCGTGAACATGAAAAAAGGTGAGGGCTACACCTCCGAGCCGCAGATCGAGTTCAACCTTTCGGGTCCCGCAAATCACGGCCCCGGCTTCTACAATCTTGAAAAGACCGACGTATCTCCGCGAGTCTCGATCGCCTATTCGCCTCGTTTTGGAGGCGGCCTTCTTAAAACGATCTTTGGCGAGAATGACAGGACCGTCATCCGCGCGGGCTACAGCCGTGTTTACGACCGCGCAGGATTCGCCCTGCTGAACTCTTTCGATCAAATTGGAGCGGCGGGATTGACCACTACTTTGCAGAACACATGTTGCACGGTTGGGGTGACGAGCGCCGAGGACTTGCCCCGGATTGCCGCGGGCAACGGTCTCGCCGCGATCAACAACATCCCCAAGTTTAATCAGAATGGAGTGCAATTCTATCTTGATCCGCCTCCGCCTTCGTTTCCGCAGGTTCCCAACATTGCCGCCGAGGCCAACTTGTGGGGCAATGACGAGACGCTGAAGACTCCCCATGCCGATGCCGTTGATTTCTCGATCGGCCGCGAACTGCCCCAGCGATTCTCGCTGCAATTCTCCTACGTGGGCCGCTTCGGGCACCGCCTGCTCACGCAGCGTGATCTGAATCAGCCGCTGGATATCGTGGATCCCAAGACAGGAATCGACTACTACGCAGCAGCATCCGCGCTCTCCACGTTGGCCAGGAAGTTCGCTTTGATTAATCAGCCGGCGCCCAACAACTTTTATCAGGGCTCCGTTACGGAAGCGCAAATCGCCACGGTTACCGCCGCGATGGTTGGTCCGACCGCGCAATACTGGGTGGACATGCTGCCCGCGCTTCGGCCGGGCGCCTCTTACTACGAGGACATACTTCCCTCGACAGGCCCCGTCCCCTTCCCAGCAGCAAATCCAACGGATAGCCTGCTGCGCGCCGTCTTCGACAACTTTTACAACCCGGCTCTTTCTGTGATCGGCGACGAAATCGTCGGAATCGCGGATGTAGACCTCTACGGCGGAGTAGGCGACAACATCGGCTCCGGCTCGTATTTCTTCAACGGCCCGCCGGGTTTGTTGGGCAATGGTTCCGGCGACTTTCTGAGCAACCAGGCCATCTCGATGTATGGATGGAGCTCCATCGGCTCTTCCAGCTATCACGCATTCCAGGCTAGTCTGAGAAAACAATTCAGCCACGGCGTTCAGTTCGACTTCAATTACACGTTTTCCAAGTCGTTGGATATCACTTCGGCCGCCTCGCGCGTAGGGTTCTCAGTTTATGGTTATCAAAATATCGGTCTCGTCGGAACCCGCCTCGCGAACGACTTTTCCCCTAACCTGGCCCGCGCGCCCTCCGACTTTGACCTGACTCACCAGATGAACCTCAACTTCATCGCCGATCTACCATTCGGCCGAGGCCGGGCCGTGGCCGGAAACGCAAGCGGAGTTCTGAACGCTTTCATCGGCGACTGGCAGGTCACTGGACTGGCCCGCTGGACCAGCGGATTCCCATTCAGCGTGGATGGCGGTCAGCGCTGGCCCACCAACTGGTTCCTCACGGCGATCACGCAGGAGACTGCCAAGCCGAAGACGGGAGTGTTCAAGGGAAACGGGAGTGTCAGCGTGTTTGCCGACCCCGCGTCGGCAGAGTCGGATTTTACAATCCCTCTACCGGGCCAAGTGGGCTCACGCAATGTCCTGCGTGGCGATGGATTTGCCGGCCTGGACATGAGCCTGGGAAAGCGCTGGAGATTGCCGTGGGAAAACCACACCGTGCAATTCCGCTGGGAGGTATTCAACGTGCCGAACCTGACGCGCTTCAACGCGCAAGGCGTGGGCGCATCGCTGCTCACCTCGCTGACGCAGACGCCGAGCAGCTTCGGCACCTACACCAGCCTGTTGACTCAGCCGCGCGTCATGCAATTCGACCTGCGCTACGAATTCTGATGCTCATCTGAGTCAGCCTCTAAGGCCGCCACGGGAGCCCGGCGACAGCTCAGGATCGCCGCCGGGCTATGCTTACCCAACGCCACCATCGGATCGACGCGCGCCGCGCAATCCGCATCTTCTCTTGCTTCTGGCTTGCATCCTTCGGAAAGTCCCTTGCATCGGTAAGGAGTGGCGCGCCCGGAGCGCTCTGATCGCATTCGGAGCCCGGTGCCAAGCGAGGTCACGATGCATCGAAAAGCGCGGCGGGTCCTAGTAATCTGTGCATTCCTTGGTGCGGCAGAACTCGCATTTCCCGCGCGCTCTCGCGCGCAGGCCGAGCCGGGTCCGATTCAGTCTTCGCCGGCGTCTCAAGAAGCTCAACCTGCCGCGCCGCCGCCCGCGCCGAAGTCGCCGCCGCAGCGAAAAGATATCACCGGCTCGTGGAAGCTGAACATCGGCGAGAGCGACAACCCGGCGAGAAAGATTCAGGACGCGCGAGCCAGCCGCAGCACCTCGAACGGAGGAGGAAATGGCGGCGGGGGAAATGGCGGCGGGAACGGCCGTGGCAACGGCGGTGGAGTTTGGGGCGGCGGTGGCGGAATAGGCTATCCCGGCGGAGGCGTCGGCGGATACCCTGGCGGACGAGGAGGGGGCGGAGGTGGTGGCGGCAGGTCGCGAAGCGCGAACAGCGACGATAGCGAAGCCGACCACGAAAAACTCGAAGTCGCCCTCAATTCCCCTGAAACGCTGAACTTCTCTCAAAAAGACGCCGAGGTCGACCTCACCTCGGATGCAGAAGATTTCCAGCGTGTCTATTTCACCGACGGCCGAAAAATCCAGAAATCCAAGGACGATTCGAACCACGAGCGGTCCGCGCAGTGGGACGACTACCGTCTGGTTTCCGAGGAAAAAGGCCCGCGCGGCGGCAAAGTCACGCGCACTTTCGAAGCCGCACCCGGCGCCCAACAACTCTACGAAACCGTCCACTACGATGGCGGCCGCCTGGGTCCCATCAGCATCCGCTATGTTTACGACAACGCGAAACAGGAAAAGCCGCCAGAGCCGAAGTCGGGCACCAGCTCCAGCTCTTCAAATTCGACTCGGAATTAGATTGCGATTTCCGGCACGCGCCGATTTCCCGGGCCGCACGATTCAATCAACGCTACGCTATTCGTATCGCAACGCCACCATCGGATCGACGCGCGTCGCGCGCCGCGCCGGAATATAAGACGCGGCGAGCGCAACCAATGTCAACACGACCGCGACAACCGCGAACGTAAGTGGGTCCGTCGGCTTCACGCCAAAAAGCAGCGTCGAGAGGAATCGCGTCACGCCGAGCGCCGCCGCCGTTCCCACTACGGCGCCCGCAATCGCCAACGCGATCCCTTGCCCCACCACCGGACGCAGCACATCTCCACGCTGCGCGCCGAGCGCCATACGAATCCCGATTTCCCGCGTGCGCCCATCCACTTCATAAGCGAGCAGCCCATAGAGCCCGATGCAAGCCAGCGTCATGGCCAGCGCGCCGAAGAAGCTCGAGAGCCGCGCGATCAGCCGCTCCTGAAACAGCAGCGAATCGATCTGCCGCGATTGCGTTTGCACTCCAGTGAGCGGCAAGTTCACATCCATCTGTCCCACCGTTTCGCGCACCGCGGCAACAACGGCAGTCGGCTCGCCCGCGGTGCGCAATTCAAACGTCACGCCGCCTCCGCTGTTGGGAATGTAAATCGTCGGACTAATTTCCCGGCGCAAGTCGTTGTACTTGGCGTCGTTCACCAGTCCCACCACCAAATAACCGGCGTCGCCGGGCCCCTGCTCGTCGGCCTCCTGCTGACCGACGCGCTGCCCGATCGGCTCTCCGCTCGCCAGATATTTGCGCGCGAACGACTCATTCACGACCACCGGAACCGGCTCATCCTCCGCAGTACCCTGCGCCGGATGCGGCGCTTGTGCGGCCGCTACGCCGGACGCTCTTCCTCCAGCCGGCGCGCGCATCATCATCATCTGTTCCATCTGCCGCGCACGCACCGCCGCCGCAATCTGAAAATCCAAAGACTGAAAATCGCGCCCGGCCAGCAGACGCATGTGCAGCGTCGCGAAAAAGTCCGGGCCCACCGGAAACATATCCGCGCGCGAAATTTGATCTTTCGGCGTTCCGGCGAGGTGGAAGGCAGTAATCATGCGCGCATTGCTCAGCAGCGGCATGCCCGAATAACTTACCGCCGTCACGCCTGGAATTCCCGCGAGCCGCCCTTGCAGGTCGCGATATAGATTGTCCACTGCCGCCCCCTTGTAGCCGGCCAGCTCCGGATTCACGTTGAAGATCAGCACGTTGCGAGTGTCGAATCCAGGGTCGATCGCGTGCAGATTTTGCAGCGTGCGCACCATCAATCCCGCGCCCGCCAGCACCACCACCGCCAGCGCCACTTGCACCACCACCAGCGCATTCCCAACAGACAGCCAGCGCCTGTTCCCGCGCATCGGATCCGCATACTGCTTCGATTCTTTCAGCGCCGGCGTCAAATCGACGCGCACTCCGCGAAGGGCCGGCGCCAGCCCAAATAGAACTCCCGTCAGCAGCGCGGCAGCCGCCGTGAACAAAAGCACGCGCGCGTCCACCGCAATCTCAAATGGAAATCGGTTGGTGCGATTCGCGCTGGCGAGAACTCCGACCATCGCGCGCACCCCCCACAGCGCAAACGCAATTCCCAGCGCGCCGCCGATCGCCGCCAGCAACACGCTTTCCGTCAGCATCTGCCGCACCAGCCGCCATCTTCCCGCGCCCAGCGCCAGCCGCACCGCCATTTCTTTCCGCCGCGCCGCCGATCGCGCCAGCATCAGCCCCGCCACGTTCGCGCATACAATCAACAGCACAATTCCAACCGCCAGCGACAGCACGTACAGCGGTTGTGCGTAACGCGCGCGCGCTCCGACCAGCCCTTCCTGCGCGCGCACCAGCGTCAACTGCGGCTGATCCTGCGCGTCGAAGCTCGGCTGCTCGCCGTGAAACATTTCGTTCTGAAACAGCACCTGCATCGCCGACTGCGCTTGCCCGATCGTCACACCATCACGCAACCGGCCCAGCATCACCACCCACCATGCGCCGGAATTTTCCGCGCGCGGCGTAAATCCCGAAGCGATTTGCCCGCCCACCGCGAACGGCAGCCACACGTCGTACTGATTTCCCGGCGTCAGGCTGATGAACTTCGCATCAGCAACTCCGATCACCGTAAACGCTACGCCGTCGAGATGAATCGTTCGCCCGATCACGTCCTCCGATCCGCCAAAGTCGCGCTGCCAGAAACCGTAATTCAGCATCGCCACCGGCGGCGCGTTCGCGACGTCATCGGTCGGCCCGATCGCTCGCCCGGCAACCGCGCGCACTCCCAGCGTCGAGAAAAAATCTCCGTTCACGAATTGTCCGTTGAGCACGCTGGCCGGCCCGTTGCCGGTGAGATTCAATTGCCCCGCGCTCGCAAACGCCGCCACACCCGAAAAAATATCCTTCTGTGCCGCCACTTTTTCCACGAACGGCTTCGAGAACGTGCAATCGCCCGCGTCGCTGCTTGCGCCCGGCGCTAGAAATCCGCCGGCGCTCTTGCAATCGCCGTAGTTCAACATCATGTTGGCTTTCGGTTCCTTGTGCGCGCCCCAACGCAGCAGCGCCAACGACTTCGCGTCGCGCACCGGCAATTCGCCCAGCAGCATGGAATTGATGAAGCTGAATATAGCCGTGTTCGCCCCGATGCCCAGCGCCAGCGTCAGCACCGCCACCGCCGTAAATCCCGGCGCCTTCGCCAGCATCCGGAATCCGTACCTCACATCCTGCAAAATTGTTCCCATCACCACACCCTCCCACCGCGCCGCCCCAGCCGCAAACATTACCCGAACTAACATTTACAGACGCTTTCGAGCCACAAAAGGCTCAGCGTGTCTCAACAAATATGCCGTCCGGGTGAGCCTCGGTACAGGAAAAAGCTCGTGCTAAGCCTGAAAGCTAGCTTCAGCAACAACGATCAATCGCCGAGGTTTGAGGAAATCGCGCGGTCTTCTTAGCGCGCGCTTGACCTGAATCCCGCATAAGTCAAATAAACGCCGAGAAGAAGGTCGATTGCGAGGTAGACATAAAAAAGCTGTTCGTAGTGCAGCCCCGCGAGGAAAAATCCAGACTCCGCCTCCGGCGACAGAATCAAGAGGAGTGCGCCTTTGATCAGCGTCACCCAGCCGACGAGAGTGACGATGACCGGCAGCGCTCCACCTGACCAGACGTTGTGGCCGAGGATGATTGCGAGCCCAGCGACAACTGCTATGATCCCGGTGACAAACACCAACGGGGAGTTGTGAACAAGCGCAGTGACCGTCTCCACCGTCGCTTGCTTATGCGCGGCCATGGATACCGACACGAGAATCATGTACAGGCCGATCAGCCTGCTTAGAAACACTGTACGCGGCGACATGGTGTCCTCCGAAGCAAATCTGACTCGCTGGAATTCGCGAGTTGGGCGTCTGCCTCTCGCATCGTACGCTTCTGCTGCGTTCGACACTACGAATTTGCCGGCGGAGGACGTCTTACCGCGGCTGCGAGGCAGAAAAGGCAGAAGCGAGGCGAAGCTTGCGAAGCATGGAGCGCTTCTTTTCCTGGTGGGATTGCATGCGATGGAGAATGTCGTCGAGGATGCGCACCGCATCCACGATGTATGGGCCTTTGTTGAGCATCACGCACTCGGCGCGCTCGCCCATCGCCGCGTCGGTGATTTCCGAGCGCGACGGTATCCCCGCCTTTGCGAGCGATTCGAGAACCTGCGTGGCCCAAATAACAGGCAGGTGCGCCGCTTCGCAAATCCAGAGAATTTCTTCCTGCACTTCGGCAAGTCGCTGGTAGCCGCATTCGATCGCCAGGTCGCCGCGCGCAATCATGACGCCGACCCGCCGATTTCTCATCGCCGCGAGAAGAATCCGCGGAAGATTCGCGAATCCCTGCCGGGTCTCGATTTTTAGAATGATCCCCATTTCTCCGGCGCCGAGCTTTTCGAGCTGGGCTTGCAGGTCCCGGATGTCCGATTCGCTGCGGACGAACGAGTAGCCGACGATGTCGGCGTGCTGCACGATAAATTCGAGGGCTTTCAGGTCGTTCGCCGTGAGCGACCCGAGGCGCAGATGGGAATCTGGAACGTTGATGCCTTTTTCAGCTCCGAGTTCTGCGCCCGCGGCCGCCGCGCTCGTGATCTCAACTTCCACGCGATCGTGAGCGACGGCCGCGATAATTCCGCCGATCTTTCCGTCGTCAAACCAGATCGGCTCACCCGGCCGCACAGAATCAAAAAACTCGCTCAACGTGACGCCGATATGCGCCGGGCTGACGAGCTGCTTTTTGTCGTCGTACTTTGCCGGCTGGCCCGGTTCGAGCGAACGCGTGAGGACAAGTATGTCGCCTTTCTTCAGCCGAATCGTTTGCACCGCCGAGGGGACGGGACCGACGCGCGAAAACCGGACGCTGTCCGTCTCGTCCGCGTGGCCCTCGTCGGCGACGGCCTCGAGCACCACGTCCGGCGCAAGATAGGCCGTGCGGGAAGCCTCGGCCCAGCAGCCGTCGCTCGAAACAGTTGTGACGGTCATGAATCGGCGCGCCCCGCGCGTATCCGTGAATCGGATGCGGGTGCCGGGTGCAAGACGTGATAGCCAGTCGCCTGGAACCAGAATCGCGGCAGTTGCAACCGACGGTGAAGCCTCGGGTTTGGATTCCGGCGTGAGCCAGATTCGCGCCGGCGATTCGACGCGGCCGTAAGAATCCCGCTTCGGGCGATACTTGACGACCGCCGGACCGCCCTCAATCGGGCCCGTACGCAGTTTGGGCCCGGCCACGTCCATCGAAACCATACATTTATTGCCCGTTTCCTGTTCGGCGCGGCGCAAGTTGCGGATCATCCCGGACCAAGCCTCCGGCCCGTCGTGAGCGCAATTGATGCGCATGCAATTCATGCCATTGAGGACAAGATCGCGAACAAGCTCGTAGTCGGCGCCTGCTTCGGAGGGCATCGTCACCATAATGCGCACTTTACGTCCTGCGGGAGCGCCACCCAGGAGCGCATCCGTATTTCTCTCGAGCAACTTCTGGCCCTGAATTGGCGCGACCGTAGGCTCGATCAGCTCGCGCACGGGTCCCTCCGTTCCCGTGAGCTGTGCGAGCACGTCCATCACCGAGTGCAGCGCGGTGATGACATGCGATTCTGTGCGACCCAGGGAGGAAAGTCCCAAGGCAGCGAGCTGCTCCTGCATCTCGCGGATATCGTGGCGGCGGAGAGCCAGATAGTGCAGCAGGTTCCTGGCGCTGGCGCGGTGCTCTGGATGAACATCCGATTCATCCGTCAGGCCCTCAGCCTCCAGATTCAACATTTCCGCGCGCAGCAGATCCAGTTGCTGGATGAGGTCATGCAGTCGAGTTAGATCACCGTTGCGCATGGAGGGAGGGATTCAGTCCTCGGCCGCGGAATGGCGCGGCCGTGCCCGTGCTTCAAGATTGCGCCAATCTAACACAGAAACATTAAAGGCGCGTTAACACGCCGCCGAGCCGATTCGGACGTCAGTTCTGCCGCGCGCCGCACATTGGGAGATCTAGCCTGGGCCGAGTAATCCTGGACTTGACTTTTCGCCTTCTCTTCGCCTAGAGTGGAGTGCAATTTAAGGAGTCAATCGTCCATGACCCTCACCAAGCGCCAAAAGCAGGTTCTCGACTACCTCGTAACCTTCATGAACAAGAACGGTTACTCGCCGAGCTTCGAAGAAATCGCCCGCGCGCTGAAACTGACTTCGCTGGCCACGGTACACAAGCATCTCTCCACGCTCGAGAAGAAAGGCTTCGTCCGCCGCGGATACAACCAAAGCCGCTCGATCGAAATTACGCAACTCGTGAAATCCGTTTCCGAGACAGTCATCGCCCGCCGCGCCACCGATCTGCCTCTTCTCGGCCGCATCGCTGCCGGCCGCCCGGTCGAAGCCATCGAAGATCGCGAATCGCTCTCTCTCGCCGATTTCACCCGCGGCCAGAATAATTTCGTCCTGCAGGTTAAAGGCGAATCCATGCGCGACGATCACATCCTCGACGGCGACTTCATCGTCGTGGAGCAAACCCACGTCGTAAATTCTGGCGACATCGTAGTCGCCCTGGTAGGCGGCGATGAAGCCACGCTCAAGCGCTTCTACCGCGAAGGCCCCGGCAAAGTCCGCCTGCAGCCAGCCAATTCGCAAATGTCCCC
>DAITPO010000030.1:26295-33161 GCA_036833535.1 Candidatus Acidiferrales bacterium
GTTGCGCCGGTGGAAACTCCTGTACCATTTTGCATTTGCCTCCGGCCCCGCACAGGTCTAGATTGAAACTCCCCAGTCACACATGTGGTTCAGTCTGTCTGTCTTCTGGTTTCAAGGTCTGAGGAGGGGGCATGTGGGGTGACAAAAAGCCGGCCAATCCGGCGAAGCCGGCCAGCAACATACCGGAGCCGCCGAAGCCGTCCGCACCTGAGTATTTCAATCCAAGCACGGCGAGCGCACCGCCGCCTGTGGAGGCACGAACTATGAGTCCTATCGAGACGAGCTATCCTTCTGCAACAGGTACCAGCGGCGCCACCGCGCGCCTTGGATCCAGCCTGCACTTCAAGGGGGAGATCTCCGGCAACGAAGATCTTCATATTGACGGCAGCGTGGAAGGCCTGATCCACCTGGATGACCGCAAGCTGGTCGTCGGAGCTACCGCCAAAGTCACCGCCGACGTGATCGCACGCGAAGTGGTCGTCTTCGGCAACGTGAAGGGCAATTTGCAGGCCCGCGACCGCATCGAGATCAAGAAAGACGGCTCGGTCGTCGGCGATCTCACCACCGCCCGCATCATGATCGAGGACGGCGCCTACTTTAAAGGCTCCATCGAGATCGAGAAGTCCGGCGAAGGCGAAGATTCGAAGTCCTACTCGAAATCGGCCAAGAGCAGCACGGTCGCTTCGAGTTCAGCCAGCTAAGAGAAGTTTCGCAATCCGCATTTCGGCGGACCGCCAGACGGCGCAGCAGCCTCCTGCGGTCCGCCGCGCCATTTTTATTTGCGTAGTTTTTGGCCGTCACTCAAGCGCCGTGATGTGCCTATGTAGCGCCGGGCTTTTAGCCCGGCATCTTTTATCTGCGCTATCGCGAATTATCTCCATTCGTTGACTTACTTCTACAAGAACCATAGAATCCGGCGGAATGGCGGAACCGCAATCGCTCATCGGCCGCACTATCTCCCACTACCGCATCGTCGAAAGACTCGGCGGTGGCGGCATGGGCGTGGTCTACAAAGCCGAGGACACCAAGCTCTCCCGCTTCGTCGCCCTGAAATTTCTCCCCGATGAACTTGGCCGGGATCGCCAGGCGCTCGAACGCTTCCAGCGCGAAGCCAAGGCCGCGTCTGCGCTCGATCATCCCAATATCTGCACGATTTACGAAATCGGCGAGGAGAATGGACGCCCGTTCATCGCCATGCAGTTTCTCGAGGGGCAAACTCTCAAGCACCGCATCAACGGCAAGCCCATGCCCATTGATGAAACGCTGGAGCTGTCCATCGAGATAGCCGACGCGCTCGACGCCGCGCACGCCAAAGGCATCGTGCACCGCGACATTAAGCCCGCGAATCTTTTCGTCACCACTCGCGGCCACGCCAAGATTCTCGATTTCGGTTTGGCCAAGACCATGTCGGCGGCATCCTCGGACTCCATCGCTGCAACTCAGGACAGCGCCGGCATCTCTCCCGAGCATCTCACCAGTCCAGGCAGTGCGATCGGCACCGTGGCGTACATGTCGCCCGAGCAAGTGCGCGCGAAAGAGCTCGACTCACGCAGCGACCTTTTCAGTTTTGGCGTCGTGCTCTACGAGATGGCCACGGGCGTCACGCCGTTCCGCGGGGAATCGACCGGCGTGATATTCAAGTCCATTCTCGACCAGACTCCGATTCCGCCGATTCGTTTCAATCCCGACGTGCCGCCGAAATTCGAAGACATCATCACCAAAGCACTGGAGAAAGATCGCGAAACGCGCTATCAGCACGCCGCCGACATGCGCGCGGATTTGAAACGGCTTCGGCGCGAAGGACAATCCGGAAACATATCCACAGTGGGCAGTTCGTCGGCAAATGTGGTGCCTGCGGCGACCGGAGTTGCGGCGGCGCAGGTTTCCGGGACGATTGAGGTGCGTGCCGGCGGTTCGGGTTCTAGCGCAGCGGCGGTTCGGCCGGACTCGGCAAGCGTGGCGGGAGTAGCAACTCCGGCGGCAGGGGCCGAACAGCGGGAGGGCCTGCAGGCACTCCCCTACAAGAGCATCGCGATCGCAGTGGCTGCGATTATTTTGATTGCTGGGGGAATCTGGTGGTTCAAAGAGCGCAGCAAGCCGGTGCTTACGGAACGCGACACAGTCGTGCTCGCGGATTTCGCCAATTCCACCGGCGATCCAGTGTTCGATGAAACGCTGAAGACCGCTCTCAGCGTGGCGCTCAATCAATCGCCGTTCCTCAACGTACTGCCGGACCGCAAAGTCGCGGAGACGCTGCAATTGATGTCGCGGCCCCGCAATACGCCGCTGACTCCGGAAATCGCCAGCGAGCTCTGCCAGCGCGCCAGCGGCAAAGCCTACATCGCGGGATCGATCAGCAATCTTGGCAGCCAGTACGTGGTGGCGTTAAAAGCGGTGAACTGCCAAAGTGGCGAACCACTGGCGCAGGAGCAGGTGACCGCGGCGTCGAAGGAAAAAGTGCTCGACGCGCTGAGCGATGCCACGTCGAAATTGCGCCAGCAACTCGGCGAATCGCTGGCGACAGTGCAGAAGTACGATGTGCCTCTGGCGGAGGCGACCACGTCCTCGCTCGACGCGCTCAAGGCTTTCAGCACCAGCCGGAAGATTCGCAACGAGAAAGGCGACGCCGCTGCTTTGCCTTACGAACAGCGCGCCATCGAGCTCGATCCCAACTTCGCCATGGGTTATACGGCAATAGGAACGAGTTATGGCAATATGGGCGAGTCCAGCCGCGCCGCCGAGTATTTCACCAAAGCCTTCGAGCTCCGCGAACACGCCAGCGAACGCGAAAAGCTGAGCATCTCTGCGGCCTATTATCAGTACGTTACGGGAGAGCTCGATAAATCAGCGCAAGTTTATCAGGAGTGGATTTCCAGCTACCCGCGAAATTTTATTCCGTATACGAATTTGGGCGTGATTTACTCGGCCATGGGGCAATATGAGAAGTCCATCGGCGAGTATCAGGAAACCTTGCGCCTGGAGCCGAATACTGTTCCGCCGTACGTCAATATCCCCAACTCGCTCATGGCGCTGCAACGGTTTGACGAAGCCCGGCAAGTGATTCAACAGGGGCGCGAACGGAAATTGGATAATTTCGCTCTGCATAACGCTCTTTACGCCCTGGCGTTTCTCAGCGCGAATTCCGCGGCAATGGCCGAGGAGCAGCACTGGTTCGCGGGCAAGCCGGAAGAGCACGTTGGGCTTTCGTTGGAGTCCGATACGCAGGCCTATGCCGGGCACCTGGCCAAAGCACGTGAAATCACCAAACAGGCGGAAGAGAGCGCTGCACGCAATGACGCCAAAGAGTCAGGCGCGATCTGGCTCGAAAATGCGGCCATTCGGGAAGCGGCGTTCGGCAACGCCGCTGCGGCAAAACAGACGGCGGGGGACGGACTGAAACTGTATCCAAACAGCCAGGGCGTGCAGTCGGAAGCGGCGCTGGCGCTAGCGATGTCCGGCGACGCCGGGCG
Source organism: Candidatus Acidiferrales bacterium (assembly GCA_036833535.1). GTDB lineage: Bacteria > Acidobacteriota > Terriglobia > Acidiferrales > UBA7541 > Palsa-147. Next base: position 29,766 of record DAITPO010000030.1, read on the forward strand.
AGCGACGTCCATGGCGCAGGATTTGAACAAGCGCTATGCGCTCGATACGCACATGCAAATGATCTGGCTGCCGCCAATTCGCGCGCAAGTGGCGCTGGACGGAAACAACGCCACGCAAGCCTTGAAGGAATTTCCAGCCGAGGGACCGTTGGATTTCGGCTCGATTGCGTTTGTTGCCAATGAGTCGTGTCTCTATTCGATTTACATTCGCGGCCAGGCGAATCTGGCCGCAGGACAAGGCGCGGCTGCCGCTGCGGAATTTCAGAGGATCATCGATCACAGCGGCTTAGTCTGGAATTGCTGGACCGGCGCGCTCGCGCATCTGGGCGTAGCCCGCGCCAACGCCCTGCAAGCCAAAGCGTCGCAAGGCGCAGACGCCGATGCCGCCCGCGTGCGCGCCTTGGCCGCCTACAAAGATTTCTTAGATCTCTGGAAAGACGCCGATCCCAATATCCCCATCCTAATCGCCGCGAAAGCCGAATACGAAAAGCTGAAGTAGCTCCGTCTTCGGTACCGCTGGCGTCTCGCCGGCATCCGGCGAATGAGTATCTGACAAAGGCAACACTCACCCGCGGACCGCACCCGGTCAAACAAAGCCGTTCTGCCTGTAGCAGCACGCCGCACAAGCCCATTCCCAAATCACTATCGAGTCGCCCCGTGATGTAAAATGAATCAAGACTTCAGCGCGCGGAACGAAATCGCAATGAGAACTTCAACACGATTTTCGCTTGGAGTCGCGACAGCAATTTTCTGCTTCGCGGTCGCCGCACCCCTTCGCGCGCAAGCGCCGCCCGGCCCGATCCATCCAGAGCGCACCAGTGCCGATACGCACGCTCCCGCTCCCGTAGAAAAGAAGCCGCTCCCGCGCCACGAACTCTGGGGCAACTGGACTCTCAACGCAGCCAAGAGTGACGACCCACAGAAAAAAATGCGCCAGGCAAGCGGCAGCAATCGCGGCGGCAACGGTCCCGTGTGGGGCGGCTATCCGGGCGGACGCGGCGGTTATCCCGGCGGCCGGGGAGGTTTCGGCGGTCGCGAGAGCAATGCCGATCGCAACCGCACCGAGGAACTAATCTATCCGCCCAATTCTCTCGCGCTCATTCACAACGACGCCGAAGTCGACATCACGGACGACGAGAACCACAAGCGCGCTCTCTTCACCGATGGCCGCAAGCTGCAAAAATCCAAAGACGACAAATATAAGCAACTCGCAGCCCACTGGGATGGCGGCCGCCTGGTCACCGACGAAAAAGGCCCCAACGCCCTGAAGCTCACGCGCTCGTTCGAAATCTCGCCGAATGGCCAGCAACTCTACGAAACGCTGGCCGTCGATCAAAGCGTTACCGAAGGCGGTTTCGTCATGCTGCGCTACGTCTTCGATCCAGCGAAGCAAGACGCCCAGCCCGCCACGGCTGCAAAACCAAGCTCCGCCGACGTGAAGCCCTAGAGCGAGTCTCCGCTCCAGGGTCTCACGCGCCGGAATTCAATCAAGCCAGCAACGCTATTTGTGTTGGAACGCGAGTATTCTGCCGAGCAGGTCGCGGTGCTCCTTGCTCTCCAGCATCGAGCCAAAGCCCTCCCCGACAGCAGGATCTTCCTTGGCATGCTTCGCGAGCATCGCCGCACTCCGGTCCAACCCATCGCCATTCGCGTACGAAACCGCCAGGAAGTAGCCGCCCGGCGCATCTGTGTGCACCTGCTCCGTGTCGAAGTTGTAAGACAACACCGACCCGTCAGCCACGCCCGCGTCCAAATCCGGCTGGATATACTTCTTGAAGAAATTCTCGACGTCTTCGCTGCGTCCCGGCTTGGCCTGCCAGATGCTCACGCGTATATAGCCCGAGGTCGTGTTCACGGTCTTCCCGCCATGTCCGATGGTGTGCTGCATGTAGTCGCGATGTTTCGTCGTGGCCGCCAATTGCGGCGTCCTCGAAGAACTTTTCAGTGCATCCAGCGTCTTCAAAATGCCCGCCTGGCTCTGCGACGTGAACCAGCTGATATGCGTGTACCCCTCTTCGGTATGCACCAGAATCGCGCATGATCCGAAGGCCTCCAGCGTCCCGTCCGCCACCAACTTCCCCAGAATCGCGTTTGTATCCGCATCCGCCTTCTCGAAATCGCTCCACTGCGCTCGCGGCACCGCCCAGAACGAAACGAAAGTGTAATGCGATGTCTCCTGCGCACTCGCAGGCGCGGGCATCGCCAGCGCCGAAAGCGCCAGCGCGCACACGACACCCAGAATGGTCAAGCTTCTCTTCCTCATCTCTACGCCTCCAATTTTGAATTTCCCCGCGCCCCGCGGGGGACAGGTTCAGGTGAATCTTCAGCTCAGCGTTTTTGCAGTCGAAGTGGACGCAGAACCGGTGGGACGAGGGCAAAACTACGCCCGCGCTGAGTGCATGTCAAGCTGCACGCGGGTACGCGATCAGCCGCGGCGCTTTCGAAGTTTCCGAGCGTTGATCACGTTTCAAAAAAAAGGCGTGTTTTGTCTCGATTAGAACGGGTACCGGTGGAGTGTTTTCAATCACTTAGGCCCGTTTCTAATAAATTCGTGTCTCGATTAGAAATTGCCTCCTTTCATGATGATGTAAAGCCGGTCTTTTTATCCTGGGGCGCCTTTCGGGGCTCGAAGGGCAGACTTGAGGCCGTTTGCCGTTTTTGGCGGCTTCGAGTTATCTGTGACTCACTCCGTATTGTCATTGCGAACTCCCGCCTCGCCCCGGGCCTCATTCCGAACCCGCACTCTGGGTGAGGAATCTGCGGTTTCTTTTCCATTGGCGGCCGATTAAGCCCTCGCCTCTTAGTCTAAAAAACATGTGTTTTCACGCGATTAGAAATGAGCTCCGTCGTTTGTTTTGTTTGGGTTACAGCGATTTCTAATAATTTTGCACGCGATTAGAAATGGATCACGTCCTGGGGGTTTGGGGATTGAGGTTTGTAGGGCGCGGACCTGATTCTTTCAGCCTCCAATACAGTTCCAAGTTTTTGGCACACAGTCATTGTCACTTGCCGGGCTGAATCATCAGCCCGGACCCGAGTTAGCTCAGGAGAGCCAGCCCCGGGCTTAGGGGCTGCGAACTCCTTGGGTCTTTGTAGCACAAGAGTACCAAGTTGTCAACAGTTTTGTTGGAGCCATATTTCGGGGATGGCCGGGCGGGAAGGGGATCGGGGAAGCAGGGAATTCGAGCGGGCGAAAAGTCGAAGAGTGAGTGTGTGAGTACGCCATAAGACGGACCGCAGCGGCTGAAGCCGAATTGATTTGGCGGCCTTTGCGGCATGACTGAAGTCATGCCCTGACAGATCATCTTAGTTCTCACAGGCACGCTTCAAACACGTAAGAGCGGGCAGTGCGGCGAGCAAAACCGGCGGAGAAGGCCGGACGGCCCGACTAGCGAG
>DAITPO010000031.1:0-13898 GCA_036833535.1 Candidatus Acidiferrales bacterium
CGGCCAACCTTCCCATCCCCACCACTGCTGAGCCAAGCCTAAGTCGCAGCAGCTCCAACACTTCCACTCCACGCCTGAAAAAGACCTACGACCGCCACCGCCGCAAATGCGCCATCTGCCATCACCGCCAGCGTGAGGCCATCGAGAACGCCTTCATGAACTGGCTCAGCCCGGAAACCATAGTCGCGGAATTCAAACTCCGGGGCCGCGCGGTGCTCTACCGCCACGCCGAGGCTTACGGCCTCCCGGCCCTGCGCCGGCGCCGTATGCGCGGGGCGCTCGACCGGCTCATCGAGCACGCCGAAACCGCTAGGGTGAGCGGCAGCACGGTGATTCGCGCCATCATAGTCAGCGGCAGACTAAGCGACGACGGGGTCTACATCGAGCCGCCCAAACGCCACGAAATCGCCTACGTCAACGAGGCGGAAACGCCAAATCCTAATCGAGACACGAAATTATTAGAATCGTCCGTAACTCAAACAAAATAAACAACGGAGGCCCAGTCTAATCGAGACAAATCACGCCATTTTCACAACGCGTTTAACATTGTAGAGGGGCGGGTTCACACGCCCCCGGGTTGGCACTGGGTTTTCGGGTTTGATGTTTCCGGAAAAACCGACATAGAAACCATAACCCAATGCCAAACCGGGCCTCCGCCTAGGCGGACCGGCCCCTACGCGAGGCTGGTGGGATCCACGTCCACGATCACTGCGGTTTCGGGGATTTTGTGGGCTTCGCAATATTTTATGCAGGCGGCTAATGCTTGACCCAGGATCGAGCGCTTGGGCGTTTTCAGTAGGAATTGGAAGCGGAATTCCTGGCGTAGGCGGGAGAGCGGGGCGGCGGCTGGGCCCAGGGCTTTCATTCCGTGGCTTTCGAACGGCTTAAGGACGGCTTCGAGGGCGCGCGACCATTGGATGGCATGTTCGATTTTTTTATCGCGGATCAGGATGCTGGCTAACGCGGTGTACGGGGGATAGTGCAACATGCGGCGGAAGTGGGCTTCTTTTTCGAAGAAGCCGATGTAGTCCTGCTTGGCGGCTAGTTCTATGGCGTAGTGCTCGGGATAGTAGGTCTCGACCAGGACTTCGCCGGTGAGGCGGCCGCGCCCTGCGCGGCCTGCTACCTGCGTCAGGAGCTGGAAGGTTTTTTCGGCGGCGCGAAAGTCGGGGCGGCCTAACGCCAGGTCGGCGGCTACTACGCCTACCAGCGTGACGCGCTCGAAATCATGGCCTTTGGCTACCATTTGCGTGCCGACGAGGACATCGATTTCGCCTTTGGCGAACGCGCCGAGGACTTTTTGGAATTGCTGCTTGGTGCGGACCGTGTCGCGATCGAGGCGGGCGATGCGGGCTTTCGGGAATTGATCGCGGAGATATTCTTCGATGCGCTCGGCGCCTTCGCCTACGAAATATAAATATTCTTTCGCGCATTTCGGGCAGGCTTTCGGAACGCGCATGGCGAAGCCGCAGTAGTGGCATTCGAGGCGTTGGCGGCTTTTGTGATAGGTGAGGCCGATGCTGCAATTTTGGCATTGGAGGTAAGCGCCGCAACTGCGGCAAAGGAGGAACCAGGAATAGCCGCGTCGATTGATGAGCACCATGGCTTGCGTGCCGGCTTCGAGGCGCGCGGAGATGGCGCGGCGCAGCGCTTCGCTGACGGGGGCGGCTTTGTGATGCGTGCGGAAATCTTCGCGCAAATCAACCACCGTTACTTTCGCCATGGGGCGATTTTCTACGCGCGTTTTTAGTTCTAGGAGTTTGTATTTTCCGCTGCGCGCGTTTTGATAGCTCTCAAGCGACGGCGTGGCCGAGCCGAGAACGGCTACGGCGCCTTCGAGGCGGGCGCGATAGATCGCCGTGTCGCGGCCGTTGTAGCGCGGCGTTTCTTCTTGCTTGTAGGCGGTTTCCTGCTCTTCGTCGACGAGGATGAGGCCGAGATTTTGCAGCGGGGCGAAGACGGCGCTGCGCGTGCCGACGACGATGCGGGCATCGCCGCGGCGGACGCGCCACCATTCGCGAGCGCGTTCTTGATCGGGCAGCGCGCTGTGTAGGACGGCTACGCGCGGGCCGAAGCGGGCGCGCACGTGGCGGCCCATCCAGAGCGTGAGTGCGATTTCGGGGACGAGGACGAGGGCGCTCTTCCCTTTCACTAGAGCGGCTTCGATGGCGCTTAGATAGACTTCGGTCTTGCCGCTGCCGGTTACGCCGTGAAGAAGCGCGGCTTGGAATTTTGCGGCGTCGAGATAGTTGCGGATTTCCGTAAGAGCGGCGGATTGTTCGGCGTTGAGAATATTGTTCGGCGGGACGTAGTCGGATTCCCACGGGTCATCTTCGGGGATCAGCGGCTCTTCCCAAATGATGAGAAGACCGGCGGCTTCGAGTTTTTCGACAACGCGCTTGGTGGCGCGAGCGCGCTCGAGCAGAAGCAGGAGTTGCAGCGGGCCGCCGGATTCGATTAGGGCTTCGCGGACGCGCGCGGATTTCTCGTCGAGCGCGGCGCTGCTGCTGTGGCCTGCGTTTTTCCACGCGACGATTTTCTGCGTGCGCGTTTGGCGGCGCAGCAGGATGTCGCTCCAGGTCAGTCGGCCCGCGCGGACCAAACGGTCTGCGGCTGCTTCGCCGCCGGAGATTTTGCGCGTGCGGGCGGAGGTCCATTGCTTGTCGATGGCTTTCGCGCCATCGAGGACGGCTAGTTCGGCTACGTCTTTCTCGTTGGCTGGGCCGCGGGCGACCAATTCTTCGAGATATTCGGCGCCGGCCTCGGTGAGTTTGTATTCGCGCTCTTGGCGGAGATCGGGTTGCGGGGGCAGTAACGCGTTCAGGGATTCACCGATGGGGGCGATGTAGTAGTGGCTGATCCATTGGCCGAGTTCTAGGAGATTGGGAGTTAGAGCGGGGATGGGATCGAGGAGTTCGGAGATTTCTTTCACTCGCTCTAGTTCGATGGCGTTTTCGGCAAGGCTTGCGATTACGCCGATCATTTTGCGATTGCGGAACGGGACTAGGACGCGGCGGCCGATCAGGTCTTCGGATTCGAGCCGCGCGGGGATGGAATAGGTAAAGAGAGACCGGAGAGGGACTGGGAGGGCGACTTCGGCGAAGCGGGGCGGCATGGCGACCGAGTAGTTTAGCAGGGGAGCGGAATTACCGCAGAGACGCAGAGGGCGCAGAGGTCGGAGGAGTTTCGCTAGCGCGTCGCGGCGGCGGCTTTCTTGGGTTGCAGGCCTAGGACCGCCATCACTTTTTGTAGGTCTTTCCAGACTTCGGATTTTGCGGCTGGGTTGCGAAGAAGATAGGCGGGATGGTACGTCGCGATTAGGCGCGTGCCGCGGTATTCGAGCCATTCGCCGCGGAAGCCGGAGATGCCGCGGTTCGTGTTTAGGAGCATTTGAGCGGCGGTGGCGCCGAGGCAGACGATTACTTTGGGGCGGATGGCGTCGATTTGGCGGACCAGGTACGGCGAGCAGGTGGCGATTTCGTCGCGCTCGGGCAGACGATTTTCGGGCGGGCGGCATTTGACTACGTTGCAGATGTAGACGTCCTTGCGCTGGAGGCCCATGGCTTCGATCATTTGTGTTAGGAGCTTGCCGGCGCGGCCTACGAACGGGAGGCCTTGAACGTCTTCGTCGTGGCCGGGGCCTTCGCCTACGAAGACCAGGTCGGCTTTGGCGTTTCCGTCGCCGAAGACGATTTTGTTGCGCTGCTTGTGGAGTTTGCAGCGGGTGCATTCGCCTAGATCGGCGCGGATTTTTTCGAGCGTGTCGTTTTCGATGCGGTCGGCGGCTTCGAAGAGCGTGGGGCCGGCGGCTATGGGGAATAGTGAGGCGGGGCTTGGCGCCGGAGTGGGAGTTGTTGGGAATGGCGGACGGGATTGTGTTGGCTTGCGCATGGGCTCGGGATTTTCCGCCGCTGGTGCGGTTGCGGCTTTGGGAGTTGGTGGCTCGGTTGTGGGGCGATCGCGATAGAACGGGGTTAGGCCGAGTTCATCGGCGTAATGGAGCCAGTCTTCCAGACGAGTGCGGACGTTTTCGTTCATGCGAAGTCCTGAGAACGAATCGCAGCCTTGCACGAAGCGGCCCGGCTAAAGACCGGGCCCTACGTGAGGATTCGGAAACGGAATAAGCATTGCGCCGGGGAGAGTTTACTTGGTTTGGTGGCGCAATTCGAGGGCTTGATCCAGGATTTTTTCGGCTACTTCGGCTTTCGTCATTTTGGACAACGCGATTTCGCGATTGTCGCGCAGGAAAATTGTGACTACGTTGGTGTCGGTGTCGAAGCCGGCGCCTGCTTGGGTTACGTCGTTGGCTACGATCATGTCGGCGTTCTTTCGGGTTAGCTTGGCGCGGGCGCTTGCGGTTACGTTTTCGGTTTCTGCGGCGAAGCCGATTAGGACTTGCGAGGATTTCACGCGGCCGAGCTCGGCGAGAATGTCAGGCGTGGGTTCGAGCTCGAGCGTCAGACGCTCGCCGCTGCGCTTGATTTTTTGCGTACGTGGCATTGCGGGACGGTAATCGGCGACGGCTGCGGCTTTGATGATGATGGTGGCTTGCGCGGCGCGGTCGATTACGGCGTCGCGCATTTGCTGCGTGGTGCGGACGGGAACCCAGTCGACGCCTTCTGGGGCGGGGAGATCGGTTGGGCCGCTGACTAGAATTACGTGAGCGCCGCGGCGTTGGGCGGCAGCGGCTAACGCGTAGCCCATTTTGCCGGAGGAGCGATTGGTCAAGTAGCGGACTGGATCTAGATCTTCGCACGTTGGCCCGGCAGTGATTAGGATTGTTTCGGCGTCGAGATCGTGGCGGATGCCGAGAACTTTGCAGACGGCGCTTGCGATGGTTGCGATTCCGGCTAGGCGGCCGGCGCCGGTCATGCCGCAGGCAAGGTAGCCTTCATCGGGCTCGACTACGTGAACGCCGCGGGATTTCAGCGTGGCTAGATTTTGTTGCGTGGCGGCGTGCTCCCACATGTTCACGTTCATGGCGGGGGCTACGACGACCGGGGCTTTCGTCGCTAGATAGAGAGTGGTGAGAAAATCGTCGGCGATGCCGTGGGCGAATTTTCCGAGGATGTCGGCGGTGGCTGGCGCGACGAGGAGCAAATCAATGCGCTGGGCTACGGCGATGTGCTCGATGGCGCTTTCGACGTTGGCGGAGGCGTTGGCTTCAGCGCCGAACATTTCGGTGATTACTTTTTGGCCGGTGAGCGCGGCGAAGGTGAGAGGAGTGATGAATTCGCGGGCGCTGCGGGTCATTATTACTTGGACGTCGAGTTTTTCCTGCTGCAAGCGGCGAACTAGCTCTGCCGCTTTGTATGCGGCCACTCCGCCCGTGACGCCCAGCGCGATTCTCATAGCTCTAGCTCGCTAGTGTTACTTCTTCTTTGCGTCTTCTTCTTCGCCGTGGGGAGTTTCGGGGGCGTCGAATTCCAGCAGGCCCTGGAGGAGCTCCTCTTCGGCTACGCGCGTGTATTTTCTGGCTTTCGGATTGTCGACGAGAGGGCGGCCGCCGAGCATGAGCTGGCGAGCGCGGCGGGCTACGACGACGACGTACGCGAACTGGCTTTCCGGGGCTACTGTTGAAATCGGCATGATTGCTTCATCCTCCGAATGATTTCAAAATATCTTTGACGCGATCCTGATTGCGTTTCACGCCGCAGCGAGCGGCGAGAACGATGCCTTGAACTTCCTTTGTCGCGCGCTCGCGATCGTCGTTGATAACGACGTAATCGTAGCCGGTGTACTGCTCGAGTTCCTGCCGGGCGCGCTCGAGGCGCCGCGCGATTTCGTCTTCTGAATCCTGGCCGCGCGAACGGATTCGCTTTTCGAGCTCAGCGCGCGACGGCGGGACGATGAATATTGCGATCGCCGCGGGCAGCTTCTGCTTCACCTGCATCGCGCCCTGAACGTCGATTTCGAGGACGAGATTTTTGCCGCTGCTACGCGCTTCATCGAGCCAGCGGCGCGGCGTCGCGTACCAGTGCTTGCCGAAGACTTGCGCGAATTCGAGAAATTCGCCCGCCTGCTTCATTCTCTCGAACTCAGCTTCGGATACGAAATTGTACCACTTGCCGCCGCTCTCCGTCTGTCGGGGAGGGCGCGTGGTGCAAGAAATCGATAGCAGCGTGCCGGGAAGAGCGAGGACGCTCTGAACGAGCGTGGATTTTCCCGAGCCCGACGGGCCGGAGACGATGAAGACCAGCGGCTCGGCGTTGGCGGGCATCGTTACTCGAGATTTTGAACCTGTTCCCGCAGCTTTTCGATCTCGGATTTGACTTCGAGAGCGAGTTGCGTGATTTCGAGGCCTTCGGATTCGGTACCGGGAGTTTTGGAGAGAAGCGTGTTGGCTTCGCGCTGCATTTCTTGCAGAAGGAAATCGAGTTTCTTGCCGATCTCGCCGCCGGCGGCTAGCAGCGATTCGAATTGCTTGACGTGGCTGCGGAGGCGCGCGATTTCTTCGGCGGTGTCGCTGCGCTCGGCGGCGATGGCGGCTTCTTGCGTCAGGCGGCCCGCGTCGATGGGTACCGCGGCTAGCAATTCCTTCAGGCGCCCCTCGATGCGGCGAGTGTAAGCGGGGAGCGTGCGCTCGGCGAGAGGCTCGATTTTGGTGGCGAGTTCGCGGATGTTGCGCAGGCGGTTCGAAAGCTCCTCGCTTAGGATGCGGCCTTCGGATTTGCGCATTTCGTCGAGCTTGGCGAGAGCTTCGGAGAGGCAAGATTGCAGGACGGTCGCGAGTTGATCGTCTTCGCCTGCGGCGAGGCTCTCGGGAGGAGTGACGACTCCGGGAAGGCGGAGAATATTGGCTAGATCGGGCTCGGCGGTCAGGCCGAATTCTTTGCGCAGGCTTTGCGCGGCTGAGAGATACGCGGCGGCGATTTCGCGGTTCACGGCTACGGCGGCTGGACCGCTTGGGTCGTAGTGCAAAATGACGTCAACGTGACCGCGGCGGAGATGCGCGCGGACGGCTTGGCGGATGCCATTTTCTAGCGACTCGAAACCTTCGGGGGCCTTCACATGAATATCGAGGAAGCGATGATTCACGCTGCGCAGAGTTACGCGGATTACGCGGCCGGATTCTTCGCGGCGAGCTTGCGCGTAGCCGGTCATGGATTTCAGGCCGGGGGATTTTGCGTCCGTTGATTTGGCTTCGTGGGATTTCATAGGGCTCATGCTGGCGGCGGAGTCGGGCATATTCACATTGGTCCTGGCGCGGGAGATGGCATATCGGCGTCTAGAAATTGCATTTCGTAGAGGCGCCTGTAGGTGGCGCCGTTGGCTAGGAGTTCTTCGTGGGTGCCTAGTTCGCGAATTGTGCCGCCATCGAGGACGGCGATCATATCGGCGCGGCGGATGGTGGAGAGACGATGGGCAATTACGAAAACGGTGCGGCCGGTCATTAGATTGTTCAGGGCGCGCTGGACGAGGTGCTCGGATTCGGAATCGAGTTCGGACGTGGCTTCATCGAGAATCAGGATCGGGGCGTCTTTCAGGAGAGCGCGGGCTATTGCAATGCGCTGGCGTTGGCCGCCTGAGAGACGCTGGCCGCGATCGCCGATGCGCGTTTGGTAGCCTTGCGGGAGTTGCGTGATGAAATCGTGGGCTAGCGCGGCTTTTGCTGCGGCTACTACGCGGGCTTCGGGTAGGTCTGGGCGGCCGTAGCAGAGATTGTTCCAGACTGTGTCGTTGAAGAGGATGGTTTCTTGGGTGACGATGGCCATTTGCTCGCGGAGGGAGCGGAGAGTTACATGGTTGACTTCGAAGCCGTCGATTTGCAGAGAGCCGGAAGTGGCATCGTGGAAGCGCGGGAGGAGATTGACGAGAGTCGTCTTACCTGCGCCGCTTGAGCCAACGATGGCCATTACGCGGCCTGCGGGAACGGTGAGATTGATGTCGTGGAGGATGGTGGGGCCGCCACCGTCGTAGGCGAAGTTCAGATTCTCGAATTTCACTTCGCGTGAAAACGCGGGGAGGGCGGCTGCGCCGGGGGCTTCTGAGACTTCTTCGGGCAAGTCGAGAAATTGAAAAACCACGGTGGAGGCGCCGAAGGCTTGCTGGAAGAGTTGATAGATGCCGCCGAGGCGCTTAACGGGCTCATACACTTTAAAGAGCGAATAGACGAAGGCGAAAAACATGCCCTGGGTCATTAGATTGTGCTTGATTTGATCGCGAGCGTAGAGAATGAGCAGCGAGAAGACGACCGCAGCGACCACGTCCATGATCGGAGATGTCGCTACGTAGGCACGCACCCAGCGCATGTTCTCGCGGAGTAGATGGCGGGCGGCTTCGCGGAAGCGGCCGATCTCGAAGCGTTCCATGCCGAAGGCTTTGACGACGCGGTTTCCGGTAATGGTTTCCTGCAGAATGTGGCTCAAATCGGCGAGGCGGGAACGGCTGGTTTCGGATGAGCGGCGAATCTTCCGGCCGAGCCTGCCGACCGGCACAACCACGAGGGGAATAAAGACGGCGGAGCCGAGAGCGAGTCTCCAATTGATGGTCAGAAGGACGAGCACAAAAGCAATGAGCGCGAACGTCTGCCGGAAGAAATCCGCAAGGAATTCTGAAAATGCGCTGCGCACTTGCTCGACGTCGTTGATGACCGCGGACATCAAGCGGCCGGCGGGATTGTGCTGGAAGAAGCCGATGGGCTGCTGAACGAGTCTGCTGTAGACGCGGTTGCGCAGATCCATAACACCGGCGTGCCCGACGTATTGGATCGCCGTGCTGCCTAGGAATTCGGCCAAGGCTTTAGTGAAAAAGATCGCGAATAGCGAGAGAGAAAAGATGGTCCAAACGTGATGAATGGAGTGCGGGAAAAAGGAGTTGAGATCGATGGTGCGGCCGCCGGCGAGGTGGACGAGCGTCAGCGTCTGTTCGGTCGAGTGGGGATTTAGAACCACGTCCACCACGGGAATGATCATGAGCGCGATCAGGCCTTCGGCTAGACCGACGATGGCCATCAGGAATACGCCGGCTAGGAAACGGGCGAGATGAGGCCGCACGTATCCGAGCAGGCGCCGGACTTCGCTTGAGAAGGTCAATGATTCCCCGTTAGATAACGATACCACGCAAAGTAGAAACGCTAGATTCGGAGTGCGGAAAAGTCAAGCGAGGGAGCGGAGTTAAGTAGCGCCGGCGTCTCTGCCGGCATCTTACGACCTCGATCACCGCTTCGGTCGCAGTCGTGAGCGGACTGTGGCTGTTGCTTAGCTAGCGTCCTGGGGTCGAGTGGTCCGCGCGGGATTGCTGCACTTGGCTTGCCTTGTGGTCGTCGGAGCCGGCGGGACGCCAGCGGTACGTTTACCGTGGCGGTCCGCCCAGGTGGGTTGCATGTGGATTTAGTTGGGGTCGTCGGATGCCGGCGGGGACGCCGGCGCTACATTTAGGCCTAGATCGCGGAGTAGGGCTTCGTCTTCGCTTGGCTGCGGATTTGGCGTCGTCAGGAGTGTCTCGCCTGTGAATATTGAGTTGGCGCCTGCTACGAAGCAGAGGGTGGCGGCTTCGCGGGTTAGTTGCAGGCGGCCTGCGGCCAAGCGGACTCGGGATTTTGGCATCAGGATGCGGGCTGTGGCTATCGTGCGGACCATGATTAGCGGATCCAGATCCGGTTGGCTGGCTAGGGGCGTGCCTTCGGCGCGGACCAGCATGTTGATGGGGACGCTTTCGGGATGCGGTTGGAGGCGGGCTAACTGCTCGAGCAGGCCGATGCGGTCTTCATCGGATTCGCCCATGCCTACTATGCCGCCACAGCAGACGGTGATGCCGGCTTCACGGACGGCGGCTAGAGTGCGCAGGCGCTCGTTGTAGGTGCGCGTGTGGATGATTTCGCCGTAGAACTCGGGCGAAGTGTCGAGATTGTGATTGTAGGCGGTGAGGCCGGCGCGCTTGAGTTCGCGGGCTTGGTCGCTGGTGAGCATGCCTAGCGTGCAGCAGACTTCCATGCCGAGTTCGGCTACGCCGCTGACCATCTCGAGGACGACTTGAAATTCGGGGCCTTGCGGAGCGTCGCGCCAGGCTGCGCCCATGCAGAAGCGCGATGCGCCATCGGATTTGGCGCGGCGGGCTGCGGCTAGAACATCTGGGACGTTCATCAAGTTTTCGCGGGCCACGCCGGTGGAATAGTGGGCGCTCTGCGGGCAGTATTCGCAATCTTCGGGGCAGCCGCCGGTTTTGATGGAGAGCAAGCGGCACATTTGAATTTCGCCGGGCTTGTGGAAGGCGCGATGGACGGATTGCGCGCGAAAGAGAAGCTCGGTCAGCGGGAGCTCGTAGATAGCGCGGATTTCGGGGCGCGTCCAGTCGTGGCGGATTTCGTGCGGAAAAGAGGAGCCTTGAGACGGAGCAGCGGCGGTTTGCATGTGAGTGTCAGGCCTTGTCGACATCGCGATGGATGACCTTCACAGTGTAGCCTTTCTTGGCCAGGGCGCGGCGAATCACTTCGGCCATCATCACCGAGCGATGGCGGCCGCCGGTGCAGCCGAAGGCGATGGTGAGATAACTTTTTCCTTCGGCAATGTAGTGCGGGATGAGATAGGTCAGCAGTCCTTCGATCTTTTTCAGAAAAACTTTTGTTTGCGAGAAGGAGCGGATGTAGCGGGCCACGCGGGGATCTTTGCCGCTGAAGCGGCGCAGCTTGGGAACGAAGTGGGGATTCGGGAGGAACCTTACATCGAAGACCAGGTCGGCGTCGGTGGGAATGCCGTGGCGGAAGCCGAAGCTCACTACCGAGACTACCAGCGGCTTGAGATCGGGATTCTGGAATTGCTCGGCGACGATGTGCTGAAGTTCGTGAACGTTGAATTTGGTGGTGTCAATGATTACGTCGGCGAGACGGCGGATGGGAGCCATCTTGCGGCGCTCTTCGCGGATGCCTTCGCGGACCGGCAAGTTGCGAGCGATGGGATGCGGGCGGCGAGTCTCGCTGAAGCGGCGCATGAGAACGTCGTCGCTGGCCTCGACGAAAACGAGAGTGACGTGCGTTTCTTTGCTCAGCTTCCGAAATATTTCCGGGAGCTTCTCGAGTTGCTCGCCTTCGCGGGCGTCAACGCCGAGAGCAGCGCGTTCGATTTCGCCGCTGCCTTGCACGTAGAGTTCGCTGAAAGTGGGAATGAAAGAAACGGGGAGATTGTCGACGCAGTAGTAGCCGAGATCTTCGAGGTTTTTGAGAACGGAACCTTTGCCCGAGCCGGAGAGGCCGGTGACGATGACCAGTTGGCGCGAATCGCGCGAAGTCGCGTGCCGCGTCACGGTGAGCTGGATTACTCCTTCACGCGCCGGCGATGGGTGCTGGGTATGCGCAAATCTTCGCGGTATTTGGCCACGGTGCGCCGGGTCACCTGGATGCCTTCGTCCTGCAGACGTTTGGTAATTTGATCGTCGGTGAGCGGGTGCGTGGCGTCTTCGTCTTCGATCATCTTTTTGACGCGACGCTTCAGAGAGAGCAGCGACATTTCGCTGCCTTGCGGCCCGTTCACGGATTCGGAGAAAAATTCCCGGAGTTCTTTTACGCCCTGCGGCATGTGGGCATATTTATTGGCCACGGCGCGGCTTACGGTGGAGGGATGGACGCCGACTTCTTCGGCGACCTCTTTGATCATCATGGGCTTCAGATGATCGGGGCCGTAGTCGAGATAATCTTTTTGGCGGCGAAGGATGGATTGGCAGACGCGAAGGATGGTGTGTTTGCGCTGCTCGATATTTTTCATCAACTGGATGGCGGCGGTGAAGCGTTCCTTCACGTAGTTGCGAACGTCGCGATCGGCGGCGTCGCGGGCCAGCAGGCGGCGGTAAATCGGGCTTAGGCGCAATTGCGGCAGATCATCGTCGTTCATGATGGCTTGCCATTCGCCTTCCACTTTGACGAATTGCACGTCGGGCTCGACCAGGCGCGGCTCAATTTTGTTGTAGCGTAGGCCGGGCTTGGGATCGAGGCGCTTGATGACGTCGATGGCGCGCTTGACCAGCTCGGGAGGACGATTGACGGCGCGCGCCAATTCCTTGAGCTGATTATTTTGCAGGAGCTTGAGATGTTCAGTGATGATTTGCTTGGCTAGCTGGTTTTGCGGATCGATGACTTTCAGTTGCAGGAGCAGACATTCGGGTAAATCGCGCGCGCCCACGCCCGGCGGATCGAATTCCTGGACCATGGTGAGCGCTTCTTCGACATCGTCCGCGGTGTAATTCCCCGACTGTGCCAGCTCTTCGAGCGTGGTGGCTAGATAGCCGTTCTCGTCCAGGTTTCCTACGATGTCGCCGGCGATTTTGCGTACGACCTCGCTCGAGATACTTACGCTGAGCTGCCAGGCTAGATGATCAGTGAGGCTCGATGGCGAGGATAAGAATTTATCGAATGAGGGGCGCTCGATTTCTTCGTGCTCGCCGGTCTTTGCGGCGCCGGTGTCGAGATACTGCGTATAGAAGGAGCCGAAATCGAATTCATCGAAGGGGTTGGATTCTTCGGCTTTGTTTTCGGGGACTTTTTCGGTTTCGGCTTTGAGGAAGGCTTCGTCGGTGTAGCTTTCGGCTATGACTCCGTCCTCGCCGAGTTCTTCGAGGACCGGATTGGCCATGATCTCCTGATTGATCATTTCGCGCAGCTCGAGGCGGTTGAGCGCGAGGACGCTCACCATCTGGACCAGCCCCGGCGTCAGAATTTGCTTCTGCGCGACGCGGAGATTAAGTTTTGGTTGCAGCCAGTTCATTTTGGTCGATCACAATAAAACCCAGAGCCAAACCGGGCCGGTGGTAAACCCCGGCCCCTACCCTTAATTCAGGCGGAAACCTTCGCCGAGATAGACGCGGCGGACTTCGGCGTCACCACTTAGTTCCGCTGGCGTTCCGGCGCGGAAAATCTTGCCGTTATTGATGATATACGCGCGATCGGTCACCGCGAGTGTCTCTCTTACGTTATGGTCCGTAACCAGCACCCCGATGCCTGCGGTGGAAAGATCGTCGATGATTTTTTGTAGGTCCACGACGGTCAGGGGATCGATCCCCGAAAACGGCTCGTCGAGCAGGACGAACGAGGGCGAGAGGACCAGGGAGCGGGCAATTTCTAGACGCCGCCTTTCGCCGCCCGACAGAACGTGCGCCGGGCTGTTCCGGACTCCTTCGAGGCCCATTTGCGCCAAAAGCTCCTCCACGCGGTCCCGCCGCTGCTCGGGGGTAACCGGCAAGGTCTCCAGCACCGCCATGAGGTTCTCTTCGGCGGTCAATTTGCGGAAGACAGAAGGTTCCTGGGGCAGGTAGCTGATGCCACTGCGAGCCCGGAGGTACATGGGGAGGTCAGTGATGTCCTCGCCGTCGAGGAGAACACGCCCGAGGTCCGGACGGGCCAAGCCGACGAGGATGTAAAAGGTCGTCGTCTTGCCTGCGCCGTTCGGTCCGAGCAGCCCAACTACTTCGCCCTGCTGAATCTCCAAACTGACATCGTCAACGACTTTCCGCCCTCGGTACGACTTACTTAAATCGGCGGCCTGGAGTTTCAACATGCCGGTTCATTTCTCAACCCGGTGTTTAGTCAGCGTGCGCGAACCTGCGTCAGAATCAATCAAAATCGTATCACTCGCCCGAAAGAAGGTCAAACTGCGGCCTGTCGTCGTGTCATTTGACCCATCGGTAAGAGTGGGTTGGCCGCCGGAGAGGACGAATTTTTCGTCGGCGGCGGTGTAGTCGGCGCGCTCGGAGGTGCCGAGGCGATCTTTTTCGCGGACTTTGACGTTGCCGAGGGCGATGGCGTGGTCGAGTTGTCGGCCTGCTTGGGTTCCGGCGAGGTTTTTCGGAGGCTTGGATGGCGTCGCAGTTGCTGAGGCGGGTGCGGCTTCGGCCGGAGTGAGGTAGAGATCGAGCGTGCGGGATTGCAGGGATTCGTTGGGAGAATCTGCGTGCACGCCATCTTCCAAATG
>DAITPO010000031.1:13998-21300 GCA_036833535.1 Candidatus Acidiferrales bacterium
GAGGTGGCCTTCTTTGCCCGAGCCGGTGAGATTGTCGGAGGAAATATGCGCCGGGCCGGGTCCGATGCTGGGATTTGCGGATTGGGTGGAGGCGGTTGCGAGGTACGTGGTGCGGACTCCGCCCGTCGCTGAGATGGCGCCGGTATCCTGTTGGATTTCGATTTTTGCGGCAGTCGTGCGAGTTTCGGCATCGGCTACTGCGGGTGCGCCGGTCAGCGTGATGGCATTCGAGGATTTGAGCATGGTGGCGTGGCGGGCGTCGGCGATGCGATCGGCTTGCGTGAAGTGAACATTTTCATCCAGATCGATCGTGTCCCAATCGCCGCCTTTGGCGAATGAGGCGATCATTTTGCGCGCGGCGGTCTTTTGCGGAGAGGCGCCGCTGAATTGGCGCTCGATCTCGACACCGGAATCGCCGAAGAGTTTGCGCATGCGATTGGCGGCGTCGAACTCGCCGCGAGCTTTTGTGGTTCGCAGCGTCGTGGCGGTGCCGTCGGCGGCGGTGAGCTTCATCGAAGCGGGGGCCAGCGTCGTGGCCGTCTCGATGCGGCGTTGCGAGCGGCGGGAGCCCGGAGCAAAGCGCATCTCCATCGCGGCGGTTTCAATCTGCTGCGAACCAGTGGTCGCCATGGTGAGGATGTTTACAGGATTGCCGGTCAGCTTCATGTTCAGCGGCTGATTGCTCTTCGGCTCCATGGCGACTTGCGCTTGTTGCGCGGAGAATTCGTCGTTGCCTTTCGGACCGCTCTTTGTGCCGTGAATGTTTCCTGTTGCTGAAACGCTTTCGATCCATCCGGCAGGGTTGAGTTGCGCGTCGAACGAATCGGCGGTTATGACGCCGGATTCCGGGCCGTTGTTGTTGCGCAGCTCGGGCTTGCCGCGAGCGCGGGCGCGGCGGGTGTGCAGGTCTATGTCGAGTTCGAGTTCCATTTGCTGCGCGATCATCTCGCGGGTGCCCTGGCGCGCGTGGGCCGGGCCTTCGAGGCGGGCGGTGTGGGAATTGCGGTCGTAGTCGAGGCGGCTGCCGCTTATGTTTGTGGGAATGCCTGCGAGATTGTGTGCGGGGCGGATTTGAGCTTCGACGCTGTGCTCGAGACGCAGTAGGCCGGGCTTGGATTTGTACGTGAGGCCGGTGGCGCGGCCGTCGCCATTCGGGAAGTGGAAGACTACGAGGGCGGCGGTGGAGGCTTCGCCGGAGTCGCGATCGAAAGTTACGTCGCTGGTTTCGACGTGAATGGCGCGCTGGTTCGGGTGATGATCCGGAGAATCAGCCGATTCGATTTCCATTTGCGCGGGGCCTTCGCAGCGGATGCTGCCGGAGCCGGTTTGGTAGGTGCATTTATTTGTGTGCAGAGTGTCGTTTCGGCTGGAGTCGCGCCCGTAGGCGATGATGGTGACGTCTTCTAGTTCGCTCGCGTCTTGATCTTTGAACTGCGTGGCACGCGAGGCCTTAACGGTGTAGATGGTGCGCTCCTGCTCGACTTTCGAAAAAGTGAACTCGGCGGATTCCTGTTGAATGGTGGAGGCGACGGCCTTTGGAGCTTCACGTTGCGCGCGAGCCATGCGGGCCGATCGGGTGATGAAGACAGCTACTACCGTTGCTGCAATCAAGAAGGCGATTGCGGCAGCCCAGCGGGCGTAGCGAGCGGCTTGGGCGTTGCGCATTGCGAATCAGTCCTGATGAAGTTAGAAGCCGAGTATAGGCGAGGGGTTTTCGAGGAGCAATGAGGCGGACGAAATTGCGGCGGGGCGGGAGCAGAGCGATAGTTGAGGAGGATGTGGGCGGCGTGTTGGTAGGGGTAACTCGGGCGGGCGGAGCAAGCCCCGCCCCTACGATTGCTCTAACGTCTACGCGCGGACGCGGACTGTTGGCGCGGAGCTTGCGGCGGTCATTACTAGGATTTCGTGGGAATCGCCTAGATCGCGGGCTGCCGGGGTGACGATTGTTTTTGGGCCGATGAAGATTTTTTGTTGCTTGGTCATGGCTACGCGGATGTCGTTTTCGCTTACGAATTCCATGATTTTGATTTCGGGGGCCGGAGGCTTTGCAATTGGCGGCTTATCTCCGTCAGATTTGGCGGTTGCGGCAGAAGATGATTCCGCTGATTTGGCAGATGCCGACGGCGGTGCCGCAGTGCCTGCTACTGAGCTAGCTACGTGCGCGGCAACCGCAGCTGCGGCAACCTCGGCGGGAGTCGGTTGATCCTTGCTGGCCGGATTTGCGGCTTCGGTCTTTGCTGCTGAGCCGCGCTGGATTCCGCGCGCGGTGAAGACTTGCTCGACGATCTTTGCGATGGTTTGCCGGTCCGGGACGATTGTTGCCGCGCCGGGTGCTGGCGTTGCTGCCGGAGTTTCGGGAAACGCGCTTGGTTTGGGTTCGTTCGACGCTTTCACAGGGGCTGCGGCTGCTAGTACCGACTCGCTGCTGCCCGCTAGGCGCTGATCCGCTGGAATTGTTCGGTGTTCCACCGGTCTGGATTCCCAGGCGATGCGCTTCAGATTCATCAAGTGATGCGGGCCGATATTGTCGGAGGTGATGTTGCCGCCCGCTGAGCCGCATCCGAGCGTCATCGCCGGAAAAAGATTCGTCGAATAGCCGACGGAGCCGTGGACGGCTGAGGTGTTCACACAGACGCGCGATGCGGGAACTTTCTGTCCGTACTCGCGGGCGGCCGCTTCGTTCTGCGTGTGGATCGACGCAGTGTGGCCTGCGCCGCCGAATCGCAATAGCTTCTGGCAAATCTCGATTCCGCCCGCGAAATTTGGAGCCGAGTAAAATGCGAGGATGGGCGAGAGCTTTTCCGCCGAGAGAGGATATTCGCGGCCTACGCCTTCGAGCCGCGCGATTAGCACCCGCGTGTTTGCCGGGACTTTGATGCCGGCCAGCTCAGCGAGAACCGTGGCGTGCTTGCCGACAACTTTCGCGTCGGGAACATGGCCGTGGCGAAAAATGAGCTCGCCCAACTTGCGGATCTCATCTTCAGAAAGAAAATACGCGCCTTGATTGCGACATTCTTCGAGCACTTTGTCGCGAATGGCGTCTTCGGTGACGATGGCCTGCTCGGATGAACAGATTGTGCCGTAGTCGAAGGTTTTGCCCGCGAAAATATCTGCCACGGCTTTCTTTACATTTGCGGTGCGCTCGATCATTGCGGGGACATTGCCCGGGCCTACGCCATAGGCCGGCTTGCCCGAGCTATAGGCTGCGCGGACCAGTCCGGTGCCGCCGGTGGCTAGAATTACGCCGGTCATGCGGTGTTTCATCAGCTCTTGCGTGCCCTGCATCGTGGGGTGATTGAGGCAAACGATGATGCCTTCGGGGGCGCCGGCTTTCAGGGCGGCGTGCTCGAGGACGGTGGCGGTTTCGCAGATGCAGCGCATGGCGCTGGGGTGCGGGCTGAGCACGATGGCATTGCGCGATTTCAGGGAGATCAGCGTTTTGTAGATTGCGGTGGAGGTCGGATTCGTGACCGGAATTACGGCGGCGACTACGCCGAACGGCTCGGCGACTTCCGCGATGGCTTTCTCGCGATCTTCGCGAACGATGCCGACGGTCTTCATGCCGCGAATCGCGCGATGCACATCGACGGACGCGAGGCGATTTTTCGCGGTCTTATCTGTTACATTTCCGTAGCCGGTCTCTTCGACGGCTACGCGCGCGAGTTGTTCGCCGGCGTCGGTGGCCGCCGCGGCGCATGCGTCCACAATCGCGTCAACTTCGGCTTGGGAAAACTCAGCGAATCGTTGCTGCGCTTGGTGCGCTCGCTCGACGGCGGCGCGGGCTTCCTGGATGGAGATGAGGTCGGTATCGTGCAAACTCAAAAGGCCAAACCTCGTGGAGCTTCGAGAAAACTATTTCTTGGCGCCGGAATGCGAACCGCCCGGCAAAATTTGCTCGACATGTTCGTGCGGGCGCGGAATTACGTGCACGGCCACGAGTTCACCGACGCGACGCGCGGCTGCTGCTCCAGCATCGGTGGCAGCTTTCACGGCGCCTACATCGCCGCGAACCATTACGGTAACGTAGCCCGAGCCGATGTATTCCTTGCCGATTAGAACGACATTGGCCGCCTTGACCATCGCGTCGGCAGCTTCGATCGAGCCGATTAAGCCCTTGGTCTCGATCATTCCCAGCGCATCATTGGCCATTCGTCCTCACTCGCTCGCGCACCGATCCTGAATCGCGCTAACCCCTGGGCGGGAAATCTCTGTGCCGCTCGCCCGACAAACTTAAGCATATCTTATTTGGAATCCAGCGCAGCCTAGCACGCTCGCCAAGTCGAATCAAGGAGATGAGGAAAAGTAAGAAACTGCAGATCCCTCACTTCGTTCGGGATGACAGTGAAGCGGGCTTTTCCGCGAAGTGCGGGTGTGCTCTCGAAACTATTCCCCGCCAACGTAGACCCTCTAGTGGCCGAGGAACTTCTCGAGCTTTTCGACTTCGGCCTCGGCTTGTTTCATGTAGGTCTGGGCGCGGTCTGGATTCTGGGCGTCTAGGGCTTGCTGGGCTTTGGTGACGTCATTGTCCATGCGGGCTTCGGCGGCGACCATATCTCCGCGGAGACCAAGTCCCTGGGCGGACATGGAGCTTTTCAGCGTGCCGAGGCTGGCTTTTACTGAGGCTACGCGGCCGTTCAACTGATCCATCTGGTGCTCGGCCTGGGCCAGAGCCTGGGCGCGGGCCTCGGCTACGGCTCGTGCTTGAGCTTCGGCTTGCGCTTGTGCGTCGGCTGCAGCCTGAGCCGCGGCGGCCGCTGCTGCGTCCTGTGCCTGCTTGCGCTTGGCTGCTGCTGCGGCTTTGGCCTCTGCGGCTGGATCAGTCGCGGGCGACGCCGCCGCGTTTCCGCTTGCTGAATCGGGAGCTGGATTAGCCGGCGTGGAGACGGGCTGAGCCTGCACCGGCGCGGCTGGACTTTGATCCGAGGTTTGTGGGAGCGCGGATTGTTGCCCGCTGGCTCGCGCTTTCAAGTAGCGCGGTACGGCGAATCCTGCGGCTACCAGGACTACGAGCACAATTACGGCGCCGAGTGTGATGTAAAGGCCGCGATGGCTGCTCGCTCGAGCCGCGACCGCTGCGGTCGGCGGCATTTGATTCGCTGTCGGTTGCGGCACCGATTGCGTCGGGATTCTTGGCGGCGCCGCGCTGGTTCCTGGCTGAGCCACTGCAGGCGTCGGCGTCCACGCCGGAGGCGTGATCTGCGTCATCAACGGCGCGGCCGCTTGCTGGCCCGTGCCGAGACTTTGTCGCACGCTGGCGAGCGCGGCACGGAATGCATCCGCGGTCTGAAAACGCATGGCTGGGTCCTTCGACATGGCCATCAGGATCATATCGTTCAATCCCTGCGGCAGATCGGGGCGCAGCTCGATGGGCCGCTTCGCTGTTTCCTTCATGTGCGCCGCCATGATGGCGAAATCGCTGTCGCGCTTGAAGGGCTGCTTGCCGGTGACGATTTCATAGAGCGAGATGCCGAGCGAGTAGATATCCGAGCGCGCGTCGACTGCCCCGCCTTGAATTTGCTCCGGCGGCATGTAATTGAGCGAGCCGAGGGCCGTGCCGGTGACGGTGAGGCTTTGATCGTTGCCGGAGCGCGCGATGCCGAAGTCCATGAGCTTCAGGACCCCCTGCTGAGTGATCATCATGTTTGAAGGCTTCACGTCGCGGTGGATGATGTTCCGCTGGTGCGCGTAACTCAGCGCCGCCAACGCGTCATCCATATATTTCAGCGCATCCGCCAATGGCACCGGGCCGTCTTCGATCAGCGCCGCGAGCGTCTCGCCCTCGACGTACTCCATGATCATCACAAGCTGATTGTCGGCAGTGAATGCGGTCTGCAGCGCGGCGATATTCGGATGATTGAGGCTCGCCAGCACTTTGATTTCGCGCAGGAAACGATCCGCGAGATCTTTTTGGCCGGCGAGGTCGGGGAGGAGGACTTTCATGGCCTCGACGCGGTCCGAAATTACATTGCGGACCTTGTACACCTTGCCCATGCCGCCTTTGCCGAGTTCACCGAGAATTTCGTAATCGCCGATGCGCTTGCCGACTGTCTCGTTGCTCATATCAGCTCCTATGAACTAAAAGTGCGTCCTCGGGCGGCGGAGGTACACCCGCGCCGCGAGGTTCGTTGCTATGTATGGACAGGCATTTTACTCCCGTTGTCCGGAATTGCTGATTGGAATTAAATCCGGGCTGGCGACGAGATTCAGGCGGTGGGAAGGATACCGACGGTGGCGGCGGCGACGGCATCGCGTGTGGAATTCTTTACGTGATACATGGCTTCGTCGGCCAGGTGCAGCAGATCGGCCTTGGTCTTCGAATCCCCGGGATAGGAAGCAACGCCGACGCTTGAAGTGATCTGCACTTGCAGCCCGGCGCTCTGCAACCACACCGATTCGCGGATGCGCTTGTGCAGGCGATGCGCCACGCGAATAGCATTTTCTTTCGAAGTCTGCGGCAGCAGCACAACGAATTCATCGCCGCCGTAACGGAACGCCATATCGATCTGACGGCAACTGCTCTTGATCATTTCCCCGACTTCGCCGAGCAGCCGCGAGCCCATCAAATGGCCGTGCGTGTCGTTCACGGCTTTGAAATGATCGAGGTCAATGAAGAGCAGCGAGAATTCAAAGGCATAGCGATTCGAGCGGTAGATTTCCGTGTCGAGAATGAAATTCAAGTGCCGCGCATTGTAGAGGCAGGTGCAATCGTCCTTGATGGTCAGCTCGTGAATGCGATGGACGTGGCGCGCATTCTCGATGGCAATCGCCGCGTAATCCGCGAGCGCTTCGAGCAGCGCGAGATCCCGCGGACTGAATCCTTCCTCGCCGACGCAATTGATCAGCTCGATGACGCCGAGACACTGGTCGCGAAAACGCACCGGCACGGCGACAATCGAGCGCGTCTCCATCTTGGTTTTTTCGTCCACCTTGGCGAAGAAGCGCGAGTCCTTGCTGGTGTCCGGCACGACGATTACTTCGCCGCTCTGCGCCACCCAGCCGGCAATTCCCTGCCCGACTTTGATGCGCACATCGCGCAGCGCTTCGGCGCCGGAGCCGGTGGCGATCTGGAAATAAAGTTCGTTCTTCTCCTGATCCATCAGCAGCAGCGACCAGGTGTCCGGCCGGAGAAATTCGTTGATCTTCTCCATGATTGTGCGCAGGACTTGATCGAGCTGCAGCGAAGAGGTGAGCGCCTTGCCCAACTCGTGGAAAATCGAGACTTCGGTAGCGTTCGGGAGTTCGACCTCGCCTCCCGGATTCCGCCGGCGCTCGATTCCGCTGAAAGTTTTCGACTCGCTCACA
>DAITPO010000031.1:21400-32990 GCA_036833535.1 Candidatus Acidiferrales bacterium
AGAGAATCTATTCGACCGGATGCCACCTACACCTTTCGGCGAGCGCCTGAAACGCGAGCGTGAGTTAAGAGGCGTTTCCCTCGACGAAGTATCCGGCGCTACCCGCATCAATACGAAATATCTCGAAGCGCTGGAAACCGAACAGTGGGACCAACTTCCCGGCGGCGTTTTCAACCGCGGCTTCATTCGCACCATCGCGCGCTATCTGGGCATAAATGAAGACGGCATGATCTCGGAATACGCCCTGGTAACCAAAGATCACCCTACGGTCAATGTTTGGGTCCAGGACCTGGAAAAGCCACCTCGCCCATGGCTTCCTGCTGCGGTCATCGTGCTGGTCATTGCGCTTATCGCCGTCAGCGGATGGATTGCGTCGAAGCGTTGGGGCACTGTCGCGCACGGCGATACGAAGGACCAACACGTTCCGCTCATCGCTCCCGTGTTAGCTGAACCGGCTTCTGCGGCGCAGGTTGATTCGTCTCCAGCAGCCGCGCCGGCGACACTTCCTGCGGCCAATTTGCCAGCCGAGGACAATGCCGCGCCTGCAGAATCTAGCGCGGCGCCCGAGCCCGATGCTGCAGCGGCCTCCGTGGTGCCCGCCGCAGATGCGCTCGCGCCGCACGCGGACAAGCTTGAGCTGCGCGTCGAGGCAGGCAGGAAAGCGCGGATCCGCGTCATCGCTGACGGCCACTCGCTTTACGCCGGATGGATTGCGGCCGGCGAGACGCGAAATTATTCCGCGCGCGAAGCGTTCAAAATTTCCGCCAGCGATTCCTCCGCCGTTTTTCTGGAACTGAATGGAAAGACCATGGCGCCGATCGGAACGCCCGGACGTCCCGGCCGCGCTACACTTACTCGCAAAGATCTCCGCGACAGCCCCGGAGGATCGCATTAGCACTGCTGCCGGCGATGATGTTCGCGCGGAAATACGCGCCAACCGCGCCCGCAAAGAGCGCAAGCTTGCCGTGTGCTCGGGAAGTCTCTCCCTTTCACCGGAAGACCGCGCCGAATTAATGGTGATCCTTACCGAGGATCCCGATGGCGATATTGCCGAGCGCGCCGCGCTTGCCGTCACGGGCATAACCCCGCAGATTTTCGTTTCCGCAGTCAGCCGCCCGGACACCGACGAACGACTGTTCGATTACTGCTCTTCCGAAATCGCCGAACAGGCCGGCATCGCCGATGCGCTGGCGAAGAACCCGAAATGCCCGAAGGATCTGGTGGCGCGCGCGGCGCAGTATCTGACTTCATCGGGAGTTCAGGCGATTCTCGATGATCTTCATGGGCTATCGCTTTCTTTGGAATTGGCGGAAGCGCTGGGGAGCTGCCCGCACGCGACGGCGGAGCAGCGCGAGTTGATTGCGGAATTGAATTCGGGAGTGCCGGAGGCAAAAGCGGTTGAAGACGCGCTCAAGCACGCGGATATTGACGCCAGCCGCCGCCGGACGCTGATCCAGAAAATTTCCGGAATGAACGTGGTGCAGAGAATCCAGTTGGCCATCAAAGGGCCGCGCGAGGCGCGCACGGCGCTGATCCGCGATTCCAATAAAATTATTCAACGCGCCGTGCTGCAGTCGCCGCGGCTTACCGATCCCGACGTGGAAAACTTCGCCGGTCAGACGAATCTCTCCGCCGAGACGCTGCGGCTGATCTCCATGAATCGCAACTTCATGAAGAACTACATCGTCGTGAAGAATTTGGCGAACAATCCGAAGACGCCGCTCGATATTTCTCTGCGGTTGCTCGTCCGGTTGACGCCGAACGATTTGAAGCACCTTGGTGCGAACAAAAATGTCCCCGAGACTTTACGCACCTCCGCGGTGAAGCTCATCAAAGCCCGCTCCGCGAAAGCCGCCGACAACGAGTGAAAACGGCGGCAATACGTTCTCAAGCGATTGGCAGCGCCTGATTCAGTTGGCGGGTGGCGTCCGCAATATTCCTTGCAGCACCTTCACGTCGCCATCGACTGCGCCGATCTGCAGTCCGAGAATCTTGGCGATCATCGGATAGACGTTGACGTTTTCGAATGGCGCGACCGTCGCGCCGGGCCTGATGTCGGGCCCTTCCGCGTAGAAGATCGCGCGCATGGATTTCATGCGGTACGGGTCGAAGCCATGGTCGCCCTTGATCGTCGCCATGTCGGGCTTTCCACCGGCGTGCGCCCGAATTAAATACGGACCCGTCTCGAGTACGATCGGATCTCCTGCGCGGGCGGTGCCGTCGAAATGCAGTTCGCGAGGAAATTGAGTGCGGCGATAGACTTCGAATTTGTCGCTTGCGCCGTGCAATTTTTCGTACGCAGCTTCCGCGGCGGCCTCGTTTTTTGGATAGAGGAACGGACCGTCGGTTTCGAAATCCGAAAGACCGGCATAGCGTTCGAGATCGATCCAATCACCCTGAACGTTTTCCATGCCATGATCGGCCACCACGATGAGATCGATCGGCAGGTGAAGCGCGTCCAATTTTGTTTCGAGCGTGCCCGCGATGCCGTCCAGGTAGCGCGCTGCTTCGGCCGTCTGCGGGCTATCGGGGCCGTCCACATGCCCGGCATGATCGGTATTCGAAAAATATAGCGTGATGAAGTGCGGCCGCTTGTCCGGCGGAAGCTTCAGCCACGCGATCACTTGCTCGATTCGTGAGTTATCCGGAAAACTGTTGTCGAAATGCAGGTAGTACGTGGGCCGCTCGCCCGCGATTTCCGCTTCCGAGCCGGGCCAGAAGAAACACGCGCTGCGCATGCCCTGCTGCTCCGCAAGCGACCACATTGGAACGCCGCCATACCAACTGCCGTCCAGATTCGTCTTTGCGTCGCCGGAAGCGTAGTGCTGTTTTCGCTCCGGATCGTAAAAGTGATTCGCCACGATGCCGTGATGTTCGGGGTAGAGGCCGGTCACGATCGTGTAGTGATTTGGAAATGTGATCGAGGGATAGGCGGGGATCATTCCTTCTGGTGCGCTGACGCCGCGCGCACCAATGGCTTCGAGATGTGTTGCGCCGTAGAGCTTCGGATAGTCGTAGCGGTAGCCATCGAACGAGACGAGAACGACGTACGGCTTTGCCCGTTGCGCCGCAGCATTCGGGCCGTGCTCTACGGTGATGACCGGCGCGATGGGTTGAGTATGGCTGCAACTTCGCGCCGCGAATAGCAATAGAACGGCGGCGAACAATGCGCGGGCTGTTCCGGCGGGGCCAGTTTTCATAGAAGCCTTTCGATGTTCGAACTGCTTTCCAGCGTTACGTGGTCGTGGCGAGACTTTGCGCTAATTTCCAGAGGGAGCGGCCAGCGAGGCTAGAATTTTCTTTTGATACTCCTTCGCCTTTTGAAGAATTTCATCTTCGTTGAGTGTCAGCATTTTGCGCTCGTCCATCACGACTCGTCCGGCGATGACGACTGTACGCACATCCGTTGCCTTCAACGCGAAGACGATTTCGGAGTAGACGCTGTACATCGGCGTTGCATGTGGCGCGCTTACGTCAACGATAATCAGGTCGGCCTTCTTGCCGGCTTCGAGCGAGCCGATCTGCTTTTCGAGATGCAGAGCGCGTGCGCCGTCAATTGTGGCCATCTCTACGACTTGTTGAGCCGGCAACGCTCGCGGATCCATGTGCGAAATTTTCTGCAGCTTGGGGGCGAGATCCATCTCTTCGAATAAATCTTGGCTATTGTTGCTGGCCGCTCCGTCGGTCGCGAGACCTACGGCGACGCCTGCTGCGCGCATCTCGATCACCGGCATGACGCCTGCTGCTGTCTTCATATTGCTCGACGGATTGTGCGAACAACCGACACCGTAATGCGCGAGCGTGGCAATATCCGCTGTGTTGGTCCAGATACAGTGCGCGCCGAGAACATCCGGGCCGAGCAAGCCAATTTTGCCGAGGTAGGCAACTGGCGTCAGACCATGTTTCGCGCGGCTCTCCTCGAGTTCAAACGGAGCCTCGGCGATGTGAATCAGAATCGGCGCGCCGTTTTTGCGGGCCAGCGCGGCGGAGTCTTGCAACGTCTTTTCGGAACATGTGTAGATCGAATGTGGGGCGACGGCCGCGACGATCAGCGGATTGCCTTTCCAGTGATCGAGATATTTCTGCGTGTAGGTGAATGCGGCATCGAGCGTCTTATTGTCCGGCGCGGGGAAATCGATGATCGTCTCGCCCAGCACGCCGCGCATACCGGCTTCTTTCGTCACTCGCGCGACGTCATCCTCGAAATAGTACATGTCGGCGTATTCCGTGATCCCGCCGCGCAACATTTCAAGAATTCCGAGCCGCGTCCCCCAGGCGACGAAATCCGGCGTGACGTTTCGCGCCTCGGCCGGGAAAATATATTTGCGCAGCCAATCATCGAGTGAGAGATCGTCGGCAATACCGCGAAAAAGGCTCATCGCCGCGTGGGCGTGACTGTTGATCAGCCCCGGCATCACGATTCGCCCGTGCGCATCGATAGTCCGCGCTGCATCATAGCGGCCGGCGATCTCATCGCGCTTGCCGATCGCGACTATTTCATCGCCGCGCACCGCCACCGCTCCGTCCTCGATCACGCGCTTCGCCGAATCCATCGTCACGACGGTGCCGCCCGCGACGACCAAATCCACATGCTCCTTCTGCGGCGCCGCATGGAGCGAAGACGCAACAGCGAGAACGGCGAAAGCGAATTCGAGAGCTCGGG
Organism: Candidatus Acidiferrales bacterium; assembly: GCA_036833535.1. Classification (GTDB taxonomy): domain Bacteria; phylum Acidobacteriota; class Terriglobia; order Acidiferrales; family UBA7541; genus Palsa-147. The sequence goes on from DAITPO010000031.1 coordinate 26,064, forward strand.
AAGAGAAAGCGAAGATTGGTCTCGATTTAGTCACTTGAAATCCTCAAATCAGCGAAGACAGTTACAAGAATGAGCGGTCAAAGGGCCGAGGCAAGAGCTTCGCGGCGGTTTCGCGCTCGACCTTGCCTTTCAAATTCGACAAAATTACCGGCACGTCGCCGCAAAATTCCCAAATGATCTGGCGGCACGGCCCGCACGGCGGCGTCAGCTTCTCGGTGTCGCATACGACTGCGATGGCGTCAAATTCACGCTCGCCCTCGGACATCGCTTTGAAGATGGCCACTCGCTCTGCGCAGAGCGTCAATCCGTAGCTGGCATTTTCGATGTTGCAGCCGGAATAGATCTTCCCCGATTTTGTGCGCAGAGCTGCGCCCACGCGGAAATTCGAATACGGCGCATGGGCCTTTTCGCGCGCGGCTCGCGCCGCCTCAATTAATTTTTGGTCGTCGTTTTCTGCCCGCTTCTGTTTCATCTTCTATCCTGTCGCCACGTCCGCCGCGATTCGCGGCAGCACCGCGCGCAAGAGCGCCACGAAATGCGCCTTCACGCGCTCGCCAGTTTCCATCACCTCGGCGTGATTAATCACTTGATCCAAAATCCCCGCGGCCATGTTCGTCACGCATGAAATTCCGAGGACGCGAATTCCCATGTGGCGCGCCGCGATCACTTCCGGCGCCGTGGACATGCCCACCAAATCTGCACCAATCGTCCGCAGGTAGCGGATTTCGGCGGGCGTTTCATAGCTGGGCCCCGAGAGCGCCGCGTAGACGCCTTCGTACAAGTCAAAACCGAGCTGGCGCGATTCCTCATGCGCATACTGCCGGTAATCTTTCCAATAGCCCTGCGTCATGTCCGGAAAGCGCGGACCGAAGCGCTCGTCATTCGGCCCTATCAGCGGATTCGAGCCTTGCAGATTAATGTGATCGCGAATCAATACAAGCGCACCTTGCTTGAAATCGGTGTTGATGCCGCCGGCGGCATTCGTAAGGATCGCTGCGCGAATTCCGAGCTGTCCCAGCACGCGCATCGGAAAAATCACATCGCGCAGCGGGTATCCTTCATAGAAATGCACGCGGCCTTGCATCGCCGCCACGACGACATCGCCTGCCCTGCCGATGACGAGTCGGCCTGCGTGACCCTCGGCCGTCGACCGCGGAAATCCGGGAATCTTCTCATACGGAATCCGCGCCGCGCCCATCAAGTCATCCGCGAACGCGCCGAGTCCCGAGCCGAGCACCACGGCAACGCGCGGGCGCAGGCGAGTCTTTCCAAGAATGAACTTCGCCGCACGCGCCGCACGCGCAAATTCTCCCGCCGCGTCGCTTCTGCCTTTCGCCGCGCGCGCCATCATCGCAGCATAATCCCCACGATCGAAGCGGACATCAGGTTCGCCATCGTTCCGGCGAGCATGGCGCGAATGCCCAGCCGCGCGAGATCGCCCTTGCGATTTGGCGCCAGCGCGCCAATTCCACCAATCTGAATGCCGATCGAGCTGAAATTCGCGAAGCCGCAAAGCGCAAACGTAGCAATCGTGAACGATCGCGGATCGAGTGCATCCTTCATCGGCCCCAATCGTTGAAATGCGATTAATTCGTTCGTCACCGTTCGCAATCCCAGCAGATTTCCGATCGTCGAGCAGTCATGCCAGGGAATCCCGATCAACCAGGCGATAGGCGCAAAAACCCACCCAAACACTTGTTCGAGGCTCGCGGGAAACCACGCGATGTGCGCATGAATTCCACCAAAGATTCCGTCAACTAAGTAAAGAAGTGCGATGAAAGAAATCAGCATCGCGCCGACGTTTATCGCCAGACTCAGGCCGTCGCTCGTGCCGCGGGCAATCGCGCCCAGCGTGTTCGGATCGCGTTCAAGTTCCGCCATTTCGACTTTGCCTCCAGTCTTTGGGGTCTCGGTCTCGGGCACGAGCATTTTCGCGAGCAAAATCGTTCCCGGCGCAGTCATGATCACCGCGGCCAGCAAATGCTTCGCCTCAATTCCGAATGCGATGTAGGCGGCCATGATTCCACCGGAGACATGCGCCATGCCGCTGGTCATTACCGTCATCAGTTCGGATCGCGTCAAATCAGGAAGAAAGGGCCGAATTGTCAGCGGCGCTTCGGTCTGTCCCATAAAAATGCTCGCCGCTACATTGAGTGATTCCGCCCCGCTCGCGCCCATCAGGCGGGTCATCACCCACGCCGCGAGCCGGATGATTTGCTGCATGACGCCCCAGTGATAGAGAAGCGCGAAGACCGCGGCGATGAAGATGATCGTCGGCAAGACCTGGAACGCGAAGATGAAGCCTTGCGGCGAGCCTTTCTTACCGAGATCGCCGAATACGAATGACGAACCGTAAAACGCAAAATCGAGCAGCCAGTTCACCCCGGCGCCGGCCTTCTGAAAAATCAACCGCCCATACTCCCAACGCATAACGATGAACGCGAAGGCGATCTGCAGCGCGAGGCCCCAAGCTACCGTTTTTTTGTTAATCGCTTTGCGATCCGTCGAGAAGAGCCAGGCCAGGCTCATCATCGTCAACATCCCGAGGACGCCTACGAATCGATGCATGCGAAGCCTCCGCTTTTACGCGAGCTCTTTCGCTCCGATGATTCTGCGCACCAGCGGACGCGCCGCCGGCTTCTTCGGCCCGATTACAAAGCTTCCCCCCAGCATCGCCAGCGCTTCGCCTTTTCGTTCCTCGGAGTTGAAATGAATGGTGCAAAGTGCGCTGCCCGCCTTCACTTCATCTCCTACTTTCTTTTCCAGCACCACGCCCACCGCCGGATCGACGGAATCTTCCTTCTTCTCGCGGCCGCCGCCGAGCAACATGCTCGCGACGCCAACTTGCTCGCAGCGAATCGCGGTGATGTAGCCGGCCTTCACCGTGAACGCTTTCGCCATCTGCTTCGCTTTCGGCAAGCGTCCGGGGTCGTCCACCACCCCCGCATCGCCGCCCTGCAAGCGGATAATCTCGCGGAATTTATCACGAGCCCGGCCGCTCGAGATCATTTCCGCCGCGATTTCGCGCCCCTGCGATACCTTTTTGCATTTCCCGCCGAGCGTAAGCATCCACGCCGACAAATCCAAACATAGCTCTCGCAAATCCTCCGGCCCGCCGCCCGCCAGCACCTCGATGCACTCTTCCACTTCCAACGCGTTCCCAACTTTGCGGCCGAGCGGCTGCTCCATATCCGTAATAAGCGCCACCATTTTCTTTCCCATCCGCTTCCCAGTCTCAACCATCAATTCCGCCAAATAGACTGCATCCGTCTCCTTTTTCATGAACGCGCCGTCGCCGGTTTTTACGTCCAGGACCAGAGCGTCGATTCCTTCGGCTAGCTTTTTGCTCATGATGGAGGCGCAGATGAGGTAGGGGCTTTCGACTGTGGCGGTGACATCGCGCAGCGAGTAGAGCTTTTTATCCGCGGGCGCAATCTCGGGCGTCTGGCCGATCAGCGCGCAGCCACATTCTTTGAGGACACGGCGAAAATCGGCGAGCGAGAGATTGACATTGAAGCCGGGGATCGCTTCGAGCTTGTCGAGCGTGCCGCCAGTGTGGCCCAGTCCGCGCCCGCTGATCATCGGCACCGGAAGCCCCGCGGCAGCCACGATTGGCGCGATTACCAGCGAAGTCTTATCGCCGACGCCGCCGGTGGAATGTTTATCCACCTTCACGCCCGGAACATCGGAAAGATCCAGCACCTGGCCGGAATGCAGCATCGCTTCGGTGAGCGCGGCGAGTTCCACCTGCGACATCCCGCGCCACACGACCGCCATCAACCAAGCGGCGAGCTGATAATCGGGAACGGAATCGTCGGTAGCACCGCGAACGAGGAATTCAATCTCTTCGCGGGTCAATTCCCCGGCGTCGCGTTTCTTGCGGATGATGTCAACGGCGCGCATGCGGCGAGAAGTGAGGGAGGCTAGCACCCAGCCGTAGCCGCGTCAATCGAACTCCGGCAGCGATTCCGGCCATGAAAAACGGACTGCGCGATCACAATTGGCGGAGTGCCCGGAATTTAGGGCTTGCAGGGCTTTAATTCGAGCGCAAGGGCGTGAGCCTCGTCCTTTCCGATGTTCTCCGCGGCGTGTGTGGTCGCTTCGCGCCAAGTTACTTGACCAGCGTGCAAGCTGACATCTGAAGTGGTGCCGTCGGGAACCGTCATCCGCAATGTCGCATCGCTTATGGAATACACGAAGCCCGGCGGATGTGAATGCATCCCTTCCTTTTCGCCGGGCTTGAGATGAAATTCGAGCACGCGGACGCGATCGTTATCAATCCACACTTTGTAATATTGAGGTGAGAGCTTTACAGGATCTTGAGCCATCAAGAGTCGCGCGCCGGACGACGCGAACGCGCCGAGCACGAACCCGACAATCACGTACGCCGCTTTCTTCATCTTCGACCTCCTGGCCATAAATTTCGTCACCCCGCGCCACGCCTGGAAAAAGAGAGAGCCCGGCTGGCCCCGGGCTCTCGTCTTCATTCGCAACATAATGCCGCAACAGCTTGCAGATCGCCGCGGCGGGCTACTTCGCCGGCATGTAGCTCAAATCTGGCCGGAATTGAATAATCGTGCTTGTCGACCTCTCGATCGAGGAATCGAGCCGCCTCATAATCGAGTCCGCCTCCGATTGACCAAAAGCGTCCTTAATCATGTCGCGGTACGACTTCACGTCCGGCTTATCCTCAAAATCAGCCCAATTCGGATGGGCGAAGGTGAGAACATATTCGCCGTCAACGCCGCCGTTCACCAGCGTGTACCATGCATAGTGCGGCGGCCATTTCGTCTTTTCGCCACCTTCGTGAATCCGGGCGATCGCACTTCGGAAATCCGCGTCATGCCCCGCGCGCACGTTAAAAATAATTACCTCCAGGAACTTCGGCGGCATTCCCATCTGCTCCGCGTTGCTCACTTTCGGCATGAACTCGTAGTAGCGCGTGACCAACTTCCCAACGTAGGTGCTGATCTCCTTGTTGAATTCCTCCAAGTCGGCCGCGTCCGGTACTGACGGCTTGTCAAAATCCGCCCAGTGCTGGCCGACGCGCTCTACCAAATAGGTTCCGGTGTCATCACCGGTGAGAGTCTCCCAAACCAGCAACGGTTGGGAATCGTTTTGCTGTTTGTGCCATTCCACCTTGGCCTTGCGCCCTGCTTCGTACTGCTTCACCATCCCATTCTTCGGCGTTTGGAATTCGATCGATGCGAGGTTCCCCGGCGTCTGCTGCGCAAACGCAGGAAGCGCCGCGAACAACAACACACCAATACCTGCAAGCACTCTTCCAATTTTCATTTATCCTCCGGAAATTTGAACTGTGGGCCCTGTCGTGTCGGGCCAGACAGTATCCCTCTGCACTGGCCCTGTCAAGCACGACGGGCTAGTTTACGCCCAGCTAATTTGATTTCTTGGCAGGTTGAGAGTCATCCGGGCTGACAAAGTTGATCAAGAACGGCGCGACGCCGTGTACCTGCAAAATCGTATCGCCCTTGCATTGCGCATAGTGGTTCATGTGCGGCCCCGCCCAGAAGAACCCGCCCGTAGGCACGTCTTTGAGCGCCGCATCATCCCATTTCGATCCCATGCCTACGGCAGCCGCGCCCTTGATCACCGTAACGTTCTCCGTCGTCGGATGCCAGTGCGGCGCGATCTTGGCTCCGTCGGAACACGAAAGGCGCAGCGTATAGGTGCGCCCGGCTGTCATCGGGTCGCCCTGGATGATGGCAACCTTCAAGGTGCCGCCAATTTCAACCGACGGAGTGCCCACCATGGCGGCTGCCGGAACGTCGCCCCACTTCTCCGAACCCGGCTCGACAATCATCGTGCTGCTGGAAGCCCGCGCAGGAGTCTCTTTGGCAGGCGGCTTTGTCTGTGCTCCCGCGACTCCAGGGAGCAACACCAAAACGACTAGCAAACCTGTTCGCGCTATCGACATACTTCCTCCTCCTTGAATTGGTTTGAGCTGCAATCTCCAGCCGAGCCGGAATTTCTGAATTGGACCGGTGTCTCCGGAATCGTACGCTTCTCCTGCGCCGGAGACAACCGCATCATCAGCAGCGGAGTGGAGCACTCGCTAACTTGAAGACGAACTGGCGAAGCACGGCAACGGCCCGCGCCGAGTCGCCGAGGCGCGTCGGGATTTGAGCCGCGTCTACTGTACAGTGACTGTAAACGTAGCCGGCTGCGTCGTCGTGCCGTTCGACGCCATCACCGCAACCGTGTAGGTGTCCGGCGTCGTGCCAGGATTGCCGCCAGAGCTGCTGCAGCCGGCGAGGCCCGCCATCGCTGCGAACGCCATCGCCGCGAATGCTGCGCGCCAGCGGCGCTTTCGTCCCGGCATGACAAGGAAGAAGATGAATATCATCGTGGCGGCCGCCGCTGCCGCAATCCATCCCGGCGTCTTCGGGAAATTCCACGGCGCATAGTGCACCGTAGATTTTGCGATCGTGGTCACATTCAGCGTAGCCGTTCCGCTTTCCGTATCGGGCGCGCTCAAACTAATCGTTGCGCTTGATCCTGACGAATTGAATGAACACGTCGGAATCTCCGCATCTGTCGGCTTTGTCCCCGAAACCACGCAGGTAAGCTTAATGTCGCCGGTGAAGTTCGCGCCCGTTACGGAAACGGTCGAGCTCGCGGTGGCGCCCACGGCAATCGCCTGCTGCGTGGGATTCGCCGCGGCGGTGAACGACTCGACGGCCACTGTATCCGCGGCCGAATCGCTCGCGCCGAAAGTCCCGTTGCCGGCGTAATGCGCGCTCAGGCTGTAGTTCTGCGTGGCGGCCAGAGCAAACGAAATGCTCGCGCTGCCATTCGACAACGCGGCCGAGCCGAGGCCCAGCGCCGATCCATCATCCGCCGTCGCCACTACCGAAACATCGCCCGCCGGCGTCCCCGAACCGGAGGTCACGTTAATCTGCGCGGTGA
>DAITPO010000032.1:0-32428 GCA_036833535.1 Candidatus Acidiferrales bacterium
CTCCGTGGTTGCCTCCGGAACTGCGCCGTTAAGCTATCAATGGCAGAAGAATGGGGCAGCAGTCAACGGCGCGACTTCGGCGAGCTACACAACTCCAGCGACGACCACCAACGACAATGGCGCCACCTTCGGCGTGATGGTCACCAACCCCGCGGGGAATATGCCGAGCAACACCGCGATCCTGACCGTTCAAGTGCCTCCAAGTATCACCACGCAGCCAGCGAATCAGACGGTAATCGCAGGTCAACCGGCCACGTTCTCCGTTGTCGCGGCGGGCACGGCTCCCCTGAGCTATCAGTGGCAGAAGAACCGCTCAGCGATCAGCGGTGCAATCTCAGCGAGCTACACAACCCCTGCGACCGTCGCGACCGACAATGGCGGGACGTTCAGCGTGATGGTCAGCAACACCGCGGGGAACACGCCGAGCAATAGTGCGACGTTGACGGTCCAGTCGCCGCCGAGCATCACCACGCAACCGGCAAATCAGACGGTAATCGTCGGCCAAGTGGCGACGTTCTCCGTGGTCGCTTCTGGCACAGCTCCGTTGACCTATCAGTGGCAGAAGAATGGGACGTCTATTAGCGGCGCGACTTCGGCGAGCTACACAACCCAGGCGACCGTCGCCACCGACAATGGCGCGACGTTCACCGTGATGGTCAGCAACGTCGCGGGAAATGCATCAAGCACGAGTGCGACGCTGACGGTCCAGGTGCCGCCAAGCATCACCACGCAACCGGCAAATCAGACCGTAAACGTCGGCCAAGTGGCGACGTTCTCCGTGATTGCCTCCGGCACAGCGCCATTGACTTATCAATGGCAGGAGAACGGCTCGACGATCAGCGGTGCCACTTCGGCGAGCTACACAACCCCACCAACCACCGCGGCCGACAACGCTTCGACCTTCCGCGTCGTAGTCAGCAACGCCGCCGGCAACACGCCGAGCGGTACTGCATCGCTGACGGTCCAGTCGCCGCCGAGCATCACCACGCAGCCGGCAAATGTAACGGTAACAGCAGGCCAGACGGCCAACTTCTCCGTCGCGGCCGCAGGGACTTCGCCCTTGAGCTACCAGTGGCAGAAGAACGGCGCGAACATAAGTGGCGCGACATCTTCGAGCTATACGACTCCGGCAACGAAGACGTCCGACAATGGCGCGAGCTTCGTAGTCAATGTCACCAATCCGGCCGGCAGCATGGCCAGCGGCGCGGCGATATTGACCGTCAATGCCGACACTACTCCGCCCACAGTCTCAATCACATCTCCTATCTCGGGCTCAACGGTAGGCGGCACAATCTCGATCACGGCCACGGCGTCGGACAACATCGCGGTGGCCAGCGTGCAATTGCAAGTCGATGGCGCGAATTCCGGCGCGGCGGATACAACTTCTCCCTACAATTTCTCCCTCGATACAACGATGCTAACGAACGCGAACCACACGCTGACGGCCGTCGCCACAGACACCTCCGGAAACCAGGCTACTTCCGCCGGTGTTTCCATTACTGTTGCGAATCAAGTGGCCAGCAGCACACCCGGCTACGCAGGCAACGGGGCCGGCTGCCCGCTCTCAAACGACGACAAGCAGACCAGCGATCGCGTCACGCAATACCACTGCCCGCTGCCGAATTCCACAATCTCCGGCAATCTACTCGTCCTGCTGCTGCGCTACAACACGCCCGCGCAGACGCCATCGTTCACCGACAATGTCGGCGGCAATACTTACAAACTTGGAGTCTCGTGCACCGACACCACCCACGGTGTGGTCTCAGCCATTTATTACGTGCAGGGCGTGCGCGCCGGCGTCAACGACATCGACGTTCATCTCTCGAGCATCCAGTTCGTGCAGATGCAACCCTACGAATTCTTCAACGCCGGCGCCCTCGATCAAGCCACGTGCCAGTCAAGCAGCGGCACTACGGTCGCGACTCCTGCACTCAACGCCCTCACCACTTCGGGCGATCTCGTATTCCAGCAGGCGGTGGTGGACAGCGTTCAGCAAATTTCAGCCTGCACGACGGGCTCACAAAGCAACATCGCCTGGACACTGCGCAGCGCCATGATCGGCGACAACTATCCTTCCTGCGTGCAATACGGCGTCTACAACGCCACGGCCTCATTCGCGCCAACATTCACGCTGGGCACTTCGGCTAGCTTCATCACCGCAGCCGCAGCGTTCAAACCAGCAGTCGCAGGATCAGCTCCGCCCTCGGGCATCCGCGTGGTTTATGTCCAACACGATGACACCGAAGGCGAGCAAGACAAGACCGTCCAGCTCGAAACTCCCATCACCGGCAACACTCTCGCGGTTCTCTTCGGCTCCGGCTGTTTGGACCCCAGCAGCACGGATTGCGCGTACCCAACTTCAGCCACTGATGGTGTGAACACCTACATTCAGATCGGCCCGACGGTCACCAGCCATTTCGGAGACGGCGGCGACTCGGCAGGTAACGTCTGGTACGCGAAGGGCGTCACTCCGGGAACTTACTTTACGACGTGGACGATGCACCCGCGCTCCTCCGGCGGCAACGGCAACACCATGTTCCTCTACGACATCGCCAATGCGTCGAGCGATCCACTGGACACCAATTTCGGCGGCGCAGGAAATGGCCTGGCCAGCAATATCGGCGACCAATCCACGGACGGAAGCGGCGGGAATCTGACGACCATCACGGCCACACCCTCGCAGCCCAACGAGGTTATCCTCATCACGGTAGGCGCCGGATGGAACACCTTCACGGGACTCACCGCGCCCTCAGGCGCCCAGTTCCTTTCCTCCCACTACAACACCGAGACAAACTCATCGCACTGTGACTTGAATGGCGGCTGGGGCCTCTTCTACAACGGCTCATCCACATCGCCCCAGTCATGGACCTGGACGCAGGATGCCTCGAACTTCCCCGGCGTCGGCGCGTGGATGTCGGTAGGCGCAGCGTTCCACTGACGCCGGCATCTGCAACTCCTTCATATAAACGCACGAGGACACGGCCTCAATGGCCGCCGGTATTCTTGCGTTTCAAACCAATCTTACAAGTTGAATGTCTCCGCTGACTAAGTCACAATTTTTCCATCGAGTCCTGAACAGCATCAATGGACAACGCCACCACCACCGCGCGAAAGCTAAAGCCTCGGCCAGACGCTCCGAGCCCTCGCGGCGGCCAAGCAGCGCTCCCGCAAGAATCGCAACGCCCCAATCGCTTTCCGTTGTTCGTCCTACTCGCCTTCGTCGCGATTCTGGCAGCCTACTCAAATCATTTTCACAACAGCTTCCATTTTGACGATGCTCACACCATCGAGCAAAATGTCTACATCCGCAATCTCCACAACATCCCGCGTTTCTTCACCGACGCAACCACTTTCAGCTCGCTGCCAGCGAACCAAACCTGGCGGCCCATCGTCTCACTTTCTCTGGCGCTCGATTACCGCATCGCAAAGGGGCTCGATCCCTTCTGGTTTCACGCTTCGACATTCCTCTGGTTTCTGGTCCTGCTCGCTCTAACGTTTACGCTCTACCGCGCCGTCTTCGACTCAGCCGAGCCGCGCCCGGCCAACCGATACATCGCTCTCTTCGCTGTCCTTTGGTTCGGCCTGCATCCCGCCGTCGCCGAGACCGTCAATTATGTAATCCAACGCGCAGATCTGTACGCCACTCTCGGGGTAGTAGCGGGTCTAGTCATTTATATTCGCTACCCAGCTCTTCGAAAATTCGGCGTGTATCTGATTCCGGTCGCGATGGGAGCCATGTCGAAAGCCACAGCAGTTGTATTCGGCGGAATCCTCCTGCTCTACATCTTTCTCTTCGAAGAGAACGCCGACTGGAAGCTCATCGGGCGCAGCATCGTCAAGGCCCTCCCGGCGCTCGCAGTTTCAGGCATCTTCGCCGTCCTGGACATAAAAATGACGGCGAAAACATATCTCCCGGCCACGACACCGCACGCGATGTACTGGGCGACGCAGCCCTATGTTCTGCTGCGCTACGTCCGCTCGCTTTTCCTACCCCTGTGGCTCAGCGCCGATACCGATCTCTCCCCCTTCTCAGGCCTATCCGATCCGCTCGCTCTCGTAGGCATAGTTTTCTGTCTCGCCCTGGTCGCCGTCGGCATTTGGGCTATGAAACGCCGCGAGCACCGCCCGATCTCCTTTGGAATTTTCTGGTATCTCATCGCTTCCGCCCCTACCTCCGTATTCGTGCTCGCGGAAGTCGAGAACGATCACCGCATGTTTTTCCCGTTCGTGGGTCTGATCCTCAGTGCGACCTGGGGTGCCGCGTTGTTGGTATTCAAATGGCTCAATCGCGCGCCGCAAAGCCGCACAAGCATTATTAGAGGCGTGCAGGTCGTCACAACTCTGATCCTCGTCGCCTATGCCGTCGGCTCCTACCAGCGCAACCGCGTCTGGCGCAATGAGGAGTCTCTTTTTTACGACGTCACGATCAAGAGCCCCACAAACGGCCGCGGTCTAATGAACTACGGCCTCACGCAGATGGAAAAAGGCGACACCCAGAGAGCTCTCGACTATTTCGCCCGCGCCGCCGCTTTCACCCCCAACTATCCAACTCTGGAAATCAACACCGGAATAGCAGAGGGCGTGCTCAATCGTCCCCAGGATGCCGAAGCCCATTTCCGCCGCGCCATCGCGCTGGCTCCGGACGACGCGCAAACCCATTTCTATTACGGCCGCTGGCTCAAGTTACAGGGAAGAGTCGTGGAATGCATTCAAGAGGAAAAGCTGGCGATCGCGAAGAACCCTGCCTGGGTCGATCCGCGCTATTTGCTGATGCAAACCTATCTCGAGCAAAGTCAGTGGTTCGCTCTGAAGGAACTCGCCCAGGAAACGCTGGTATTAGCGCCCGGCGATCCAACCGCGCAGCGCTATTTAGCCGCCAGCGAGAATGGCTTTGAAGAAGTCGCCAAGGCCGAGAAACTGGCAGACTCTCAACCAACTCCCGAAAATTATCTAAGCCTTTCGCTTCTCTACCACCGCACCGGCCGTTATCAAGACTGCATTGCCGCCGCAAAAAAGGCCCTGCAGCTAAGACCAAACTACCCCGAAGCCTACAACAACATAGCCGCCGCCTACGAAGATCTGCACCTATGGGACCAAGCCATTGACGCCGCCCAAGCAGCCCTGCGCTTGAAGCCCGACTACCAACTGGCCAAAAACAACCTAGCCTATTCCCTCGCCCAGAAAAAACTCAGCGCGCACTAGTCTGTTTCAGGATGGATTCCGTACACTGGCGCAATTTCGCCGCATTGGCGAAGATCGATCGTCGAACCATTTGCGATGCCTATCTATACATTCGCACGGTCGCTGCTATTTCCTGCATTCACCTTCGATAATACCGGACCCCTTTTCTGAGTCACATTCTTGAGCCCGGCGCCGTCATTGTGAAATAGCAGCAAAGGCTCACGATTAGAATTTGGGGGTGGGAGCCGTTACCCATTGCTGGGTAACGGCTCTCCTGGGGGTGTTACGAACCAGGTGCTTCGTCAGAAGTTAAATTTTATGCCGAATTGTATCTCCCGGCCTGGATCCTGAGACTGAATGAGTCCGAACGTGCCCGCACCTGTGCTGCCGCCAGTCACCGGGTCCGTATCAATCACGCCATTGCACGACGGTGCGCAGGAGGCATGCGGCGCGCCGAAGATCGGCGTGTTGGTCAGATTGATGAACTGGGCCATAAATTCCAGGTTCATCCTCTCCTTGATCGGGAACCTCTTGATGATGTTGAGATCCGCAACTTCGAGGTGTGGACCGCGAAACGCTCCCACGCCGCAATTTCCGAAAGTGAGCGGTGCGGGAAGCGACACGGCGGCGGGATTGAGGAACTGGATTCCGATGTTTCCTCCGAGATCCTCCGACGCGCCGCTTCCGGATTGCGAGACGCCCGGCACGCAATTGGGCCGGTAGGCCGCGCCTACGCCGCCACCGGTCGTGGATTGATCGGGTGCTGCAGGACTAATCGCGAAGCCGGAGTGAATATTCCAATCAGCCGCGACAGACCAGCCGCCGATGATCTGATTGACGACCCCGTTGGCGTTGCTAGCGAACTGGCGGCCCCGCCCGAACGGCAGATCGTAAATCATGTAGCCATTGAGCGAGCCGGCCACGTCGTTGATGCAGCGGCCGTAATCGTTGTGTTGGTCGTAGATATTCTGGAAGAAGAAATACCCGCCATTGGTTTGGCTTTGGCCGAGCCCCTCTTCATCGCCATACTGCCCGAAGTAGCCGAGCGAGTTCGACAAGCACTTGGACCAAGTGTAGTTGACTTGCGCGTTGAGCCCATGAAAGTTGCGTTCGGTCAACGTCAACTCGAGAGCGTTGAAGCGTTGGATGGCCTCCGTGTCGTTGTACCTCACGTTTGCACCGGCGGCGATGAGTGGCGCCGCGAACGGACTCGGTGAAAGAACTCCGTTTTCGAGAATCTGCTGATTGAGAAGGAAGATGTCCGTCATGTGATCGATCTTGTTGCCCACGTATGCAGCCGAGACGGTGGTGCTGCGCCCGAACTGGTGTTGGACGGTCGCATTCCACTGCTGGTCAACCGCCGGCTGGACGCGCGGATTTGTCAGGTGAAGCGTTGTTCCCGCAAGACAGTTCGGTGAAAACGCAATGAGCAGCGGGGCGGTGCAAGTGGCGGCCGGGAAGGCGGCATAGCCTTGATCCAGTGTTGTAACTGGCAAGGCCAATCCGGTGTTGTTCTCATCCCGGTTGACTACGTACGGAGGATTTACGACCGCCAAGTTGTTGACGCCATTCCCCTCCATATAAGTCGAAATGCCGTACGCGCCGCGGAATACCGTATTGGGCGCCCACGTCGGCTGCCATGCGAAGCCTACACGGGGCTGGAAGTTGTCTCTTCCGTTGTACGTATTATAGTTTGTGCCGATTTCCGGCGTGCCGGTGAACGCATTAAAATTCACGTTGTGGCTTGAGTTTGCATCCCCGCGCGGCGTAGTAACTTCATAACGAAGTCCAAGGTTCAGGGTCAGGTGGCTGGTGATGCGCCAGTTATCCTGCACGAACGCTCCGAACAAGCTATTCCTTAAGTGGAAGGCCAGAGGCGTTCCTTCCGTAACGTTACTCGGAAGACCCAGCAAGAAGTCGGCCACCCCATTCCCTCCACTCGTGCCGGTTGCGCCGTTGCCCGTGAACTGGCCGCTAAACGTAAACGATCCGGCAACGCCTTCATTTCCGGGATAAATGTCGTTCATGATGTAATGATAAAGTTCAGCCCCGAAGTGAAAGACATGCTTGCCATGCGTCCACGTAAGAGTATCTTCCGCTTCGACCGTGGTGTCGTGAAAGATTTCGACGCTGGCGGTGCTGCCGATGTTGGTAAACGCCCCGCCAAAACTAATCTGGGGGAGGATCGACGTCTGAACTCCGGGGATTCCAAACGACTGAGGTAGATTCGTGCTGACCGCATTCGTAAACACCTGGTCGTTCGCAGGAAAGAGCTGCATGCCGAAACGCACATCGTTGACGAGCGAAGGAGAAATGGTCCTCACGTAATCCACGACAAAATTCTTTAGCGGATACTCGCGCTGGAGATTTGGCAACAACAGAATGCTGTTAGTCGTGTTGTTGATCACATACTGTTGTGAGTAGCGGCCCATAATGTGATCTTTGTCGGACAACTGCCAGTCCATCTTCAAGTCACCCTGGTAGGAATTTACGTAATTATGTTGCAGATAGCTTGAAATGGAAGCGGCTGGGAAAAGCGAAGAGGTGAGAATGTTTTGCGCCGCGGTGCTTAGAAGTGGAACTTGATTGGTGGCATACGGCGTTCGGGTTGTCGGGTCCGCGCTCGAAAAGGGATCATAAAGCTGTTCCGCAGCGGTGGTGCAAACGCCAGCACCATTGAAACCGGTCGTACATAGCGATGAAAAATCACCGGTCCGGAATGCCGACGGAATAGGGGCAAAGGGCGTGGTGGTTGCCGGCGTATCGAAACGCGCTTCTTGAAAATCGGCAAAAAAGAAAAGCTTGTTCTTGAAGATCGGTCCACCAAACGTACCGCCGAAGTTGTTGTAGTGCAGCGGATTGCGCGGCGCACCCAGAGCGTTATTCTGCCAACTGTTGGCATCGAGGGACGTGTTGCGAACGAACTCGAACACATCGCCGTGGTACTGATTGGTGCCGGACTTTAGAGTCTCGACGATCACTCCCCCGATGTAGTTGCCGAAGTCCGCCGGCGCATTTCCGGCGATCAGAGTGAAGTCCTGAATGGCGTCTGGACTGGGCACGTACGCCACTTCGTTGTTGTCCGCCTGGTTGGCATCCATTCCGTCGAGAGAGAAATTGTTATCCTGCTCGCGGGCTCCGTTAACGTAAGGGCGGCCGGTGCCAAATGTCGTTTGGTTGGCCTGAAACGCGAAAATGTTCGGACTGACCACGCCCGGTGACAGCAGCGTGAACTGGTTGACGTCGCGGGAGGCCAAAGGCAAGTCCACGCTGGCAATTTCGCCTATTACGGATCCCACTTCAGTTGAGTCCGTCTGCAATATCGGTGTAGCGGAAGAAACTTCGACAGTCTCGGTGATCTGACCGACCTTCAACTGGAAATCGACGCGCGCAACCTGGTCGGGAATGAGCTTGAACGCAGGCTGAACCAGCGTAGTGAAACCCTTGGCCGTCACTTTGACTTCAATATTTCCCACCGTTATTTGAGGGAATTCGTAAACGCCCGAGCCGTTCGTTTGCGTGGTCCAGGTGGTATTGCGATCAACGTCACGCGCCGTGACGTCCGCATTGGGTACGGCGGCGCCCATAGCGTCGCTCACCGTGCCGGTGACTGAGCCAGCGGCCTGCTGGGCCTTCGCGCCGGGCGCGAACAGCAGCATCGCCGCAATCAAACCGAGTGAAACGAGACACACCCCAAGTGGACGTTCACTTCGTAGCGTCACAGAATCCTCCAGTCTAAACTTGCGTAAAGAAGAGTTCACAAGCACCCCACTGCCCCCGATTCGATACAGAGCTATATAGCACACATTTCTCCTTGTCAAGCAAAAAGTGTGCGTGTATAAGGTAAGCTCGCGGTCCTGAGAGAAAGTCCTCTCAAGATGCAATAGAGCTCTATAGCGGAATATAACAGCTCTATAGCAGGCCGCACAGCTCTATAGCACGAATGCTCGCTACGACAGGCCTTCGGGCCGTGCGGCGCCTGCGGGTCTGTGGTAAGTAATATCCACCTGCGCGGAGAAGTGATGAGACAGAACAACCGAGATGGACAGCCGGCTTACCGAAGAATTCAAAGCGCGATCCGGCAACGTATTGAACGCGGAAGCCTGAAACCTGGCGATGTAGTCGCTTCGGAGCGCGAGCTTGCCAAGGTTCACGATGTCAGCCTGATGACTGCGCGCCATGCGCTTGCGGATCTCGCCCGCGAAGGTGTGGTTGAGCGCCGCCACGGCGCAGGCACGTTCGTCGCGCCGCCAAAAATTAATTTCAATAAGTTGATGAGTTATACCGAGCAAATGGCCGGACGCGGCCTCGCCGCCCGCTCGAAGATTGTCTCCTCCTCGGTGATCAACACCGAGCACGAGATTGCCGCCCGCCTCGGCCTTTCCGCTTCCGCGCGCCTCATCAAAATCGAACGCGTGCGCCAAGCGGCCGACGAACCCTTCGCTCTTGAAACTTGCTACTTGTCCTACGGGGAATTTTCGGGCCTGGTGGAATCGCCGCTCGACCGCACCTCACTCTTTACGACTCTCGGACAAGAATACGGTGTGGAGATCGCCTACGCGGACGAAGAGATCGACGCCACCGCGGCCGATGCGAGAACCGCAGAGCTCCTCGCTCTACCGCGCGGCGCGCCGTTGCTTCGCATGCGGCAACTCATTTATTCGACAAAAGGCAAGGCTACCGTGTACGTTCTCGGACTCTACCGCTCCGGGAGGCACACGCTGATGATTCGGAGATTCCGATAGGACATGAAGCACTTGAATTGTGAACTGCCGCTGCGTGCGAAATTGCGGCGGCGGGATAGGCGAACGGATTGATCCTCTCAGGAGATATCGGCGGAACGAAATGCAATCTTGCCGTGTTCGAGGAGCACGGCGGAGCTCTCGAGGTCGTCTTCCAAAGCAGGTTTGCCACACACGATTTCTCCAGCCTTGAAGAACTCATCGAGAATTTTTTCACCAAATCCATTCCCGCTCGCGACGCCATCGCGGGCCAGCGCATCACCGCCGCTGGTTTCGGTGTCGCCGGTACAGTCGTGGATGGATGTTTGCATGCCATCAATCTGCCGTGGGTGCTGAATCCCGAAGCGCTCGCTCGCGCGCTCCATCTGCGCATCGAAGAAATCGTTTTCATGAACGATGTCGCAGCCACCGCCAGCGGCCTCGATAAATTGCGCCCCGATGATTTTCTCATCCTGAACGAAGGAACTTCGCGGCCCACCGCCAATAAAGCGCTCATCGCCGCCGGCACCGGACTCGGCGAAGCCATCCTCTTCTGGGATGGACGCCGCCATGTCGTCTCGCCCTCCGAAGGCGGCGCCGCGGATTTCGCTCCCCGCACCGACCTGGAAATGCGCCTGGTTCAATCTCTCAAACAAACTCTGCCGCGCGTGACCTGCGAGGATATTTTCTCCGGCCGCGGCTTTCTAAGAATTCATCACTTCCTTGATCCCGGCGTGCACCATTCGCCTTCCGGCGGCAACGCCGACTCCGCCCGCGAGATCACGCAAAACGCCCTGCACGACACATGCCCCGTCTGCGTTGAGACCCTCGATTTCTGGATCGATGCATTCGGCGCGGAAGCGGGCAATTTCGCATTGCGCGTCCTTGCTTACGGCGGAATTTATCTTGCCGGTGGAATCGTCCTGAAAATCCTGGCAAAGCTCCCGCAGAGCAGCTTTTGCCGCTCGTTCGCGGATAAGCTTCCGCTGAATTCCGTCCTCGCTGGCATCCCCATCTCTGTCGTACTCGACGAAAATGCTCCCGTCTTGGGAGCCGCCTACGCTGCCCTTCGCGCCGTGCGGCCGCGCCTCGAGGGCAAGGCGCAAGGTTGTCACGCCGATTGAGCCCTGACTCTCAAATCAAGCCCACCCATCCCGCCGTCTGGGTTCCCACTCTCTACTTCGCCGAAGGCATCCCGTTCTTCGCCATCTCGCTGATCGCAGGCATCGCCTACAAGCGCCTCGGCCTGCCCAACGACACGATCGCTTTCTACACCAGTTGGCTGCTCCTGCCCTGGTCGCTCAAGCCGCTCTGGAGCCCGCTGCTCGAGATGTTCAAGACGAAAAAATTCTTCGTCGTTCTCTTTCAATTTGCCGGAGGCTTGAGCCTCGCTGGGGTGGCACTGTCCCTGCCGTCTCCAAATTATTTTCGCTATTCGCTGGTCCTTTTCGTCATCGTCGCATTTTGCTCCGCGACGCACGACATCGCCGCCGACGGTCTCTACATCGCCAGCCTCTCAACTAAACAGCAGTCCGCCTATGCCGGCTGGCAGGGCGGATTTTTCAACGTCGCTCGTTTTTTCTCTCAGGGAGCGTTGGTGATCTTGGCAGGCTATCTCGAGGCGCGCACCAATGTGCGCCACGCGTGGATGACCATCTTCGCGGCCATGGGACTGATCCTGGTCGCGCTAAGCCTCTATCATTCGCAGGTTCTTCCGAAAGGCGGCCTCGAGCGGCATTCGGAAACCCTCCGCAAAATGGCCGCCACGTTTTGGGACGTCGTCGTCAGCTTCTTCAAGAAGCCCAACATTATTTTGCTGCTCGTCTTCATCTTTCTCTATCGTGCCGGCGAGGGCCAGGTGGTCAGAATCGGCCCGCTGTTTTTGGTCGACAAGCGCGCCGTCGGCGGCCTCGGCCTCACCACCGATCAATTCGGCGCCATCTACGGCACCTTCGGCACCATCGCGTTCATCACCGGCAGCATCCTCGGCGGTTATTTCACTTCGTGGCTGGGTCTGAAGCGCGCGATTCTGCCGCTCATCTGCGTGATGAATTTTCCAATGCTGGCCTACTATTACTTGAGCACCGCCCTCCCGACGAATCACGCCATGATCACCCTGGCGATGAGCCTCGAGATGTTCGGCTACGGTTTCGGCTTCGTCGGCGTGATTCTGCTGATGATGCAGGAGATCG
This sequence comes from Candidatus Acidiferrales bacterium, assembly GCA_036833535.1. Classification (GTDB taxonomy): domain Bacteria; phylum Acidobacteriota; class Terriglobia; order Acidiferrales; family UBA7541; genus Palsa-147. Next base: position 12,095 of record DAITPO010000032.1, read on the forward strand.
CGCCGGGAAAATACCAGACCGCGCACTACGCCTTCGCCACAGCTCTAATGAACCTGGGCCTGATGATCCCAGGGACCGTAAGCGGAAAAATTCAGCTCGCTCTCGGCTACCGAAGGTTCTTCATCTGGGTGTTGATCTCAGCGATTCCGGCTATCATCCTCTCGCGCTTTGTCCCGATCCGAAGCGGGGCTGCAGTTCCAGCAACTCCGTCGATCGAAGCATGAGCGCACCCGGGGAGTGCTGGAAGGATCTGCGCTTATCGTTGCGGCTTCACTTGCAGTTGTTTTTTCTTGCGCAGGAACGCCGCTCGCCGCGCCCGGTTTTGCAGTGACCGCAATAGTGGCATTGGAATTACAGCCGGACCGCAGCCAGGATTTTATCTTGTATAGCCGGATGTGCGTTTTGAAGATGCTCGATCAGCTGCGGCAGTTGTCGAGAGTACCTTCTCCTCGTGTTATACTCCACTCGCTATCTATCGATCACGATCTGAGCCTCCTTCGGCGAGTAAATGCTCTCCCGATGGCACGGTCAACGCCTTACAAACCAGCCCTCACTCCTGGACCGTTCCTACCACGGGGGTCCGCTCCGTCACCGTCGCTTGGCATCTCTAGATAATGCGGGGAGCTGACTCCAGTAAGTTCTGGTATCTATTGGCAGTGATTGCGGCATTTGCGATGGCCGCAAACAGCCAGACCGTGACCTCCGGGCAGCGCCCCGAGATCGTCCTGCAGACGGGCCACTCGTCGTGGGCCAGCACGGCCCGCTTCAGCCCAGATGGAAGATATCTGGCATCCGCGGGGGAAGATGGCTCCGTCATTCTCTGGGAGACGGCCAGCGGACGTGTATTGCGCCGGTTCACGGACCAGAGACACTGGGTGTCGGGATTGGACATCAGCGCCGACAGCCGCACCGTGTGCTCGGCGGCCACCGCCATCATTTGCTGGGATGCTGAAAGCGGGGAGGTGGTGTGGAGGCAAGCTGCTAATGGCGGCGACATTCTCTGGCTCGGATTTACCGCGTCCGGCCGCACCCTAATGTCCGCGGGCCGCGACGGAAGCATCACTCTCTGGACGTTAGGAGACAGCACTCCACGTGTGATCGTCGGCGGCCAAGGTGGTACTCCCGATGCGGTCGTCATCAGCCCCGACGGTAGCTTGGTTGTCGTCGCAGGTTTGCAGGGTGTGACCGTCTGGGATACTCGCTCGCTTCGACAAGTCCGCGCCTTCCGATTTCCTGGAGTGAACCCGACGGAGTCTGGCACGGGTGGAGGATTTTATACCCCGGCGGCATTTAGTCGGGATGGGCGACGCTTGGCTTTCTCTGTTGATCGTCCACTGAAGAACGGCCACGCAGATGGAAGCTGGATCCGCATCTACGACGTGTCCACCTGGCACGTTCGCTTGTTCGACTCGCCAGTCGTGCCAAATTCCATTGCCTTCAGTCCGGACGGGAAATTGATTGCGGGTGCCGGCGGAAAAGCCATCGTCTGGGATGTGCTCTCCAAGCGGATTGTGCTTGAAACACCGGACCTGGATGCAAACGGCGCTATTGACTTCAGTCCGGACAGTAAGTATTTGGCTGTTCCCAGCGAGAAGGGTTCGCTGACGACGTGGGAGCTCTCCACCGGACGAATGCACCACTCTTTCACGGGCCAAACCGATCCAGTGCAAGCCGCAGCCTTACGAGCAGATGGGCAGTCACTGGTCGTGAGCGACTACGACTCGCTGCATTTTTGGGACCTCCAGAGCGGTCAGGGCGCTCACCGCTTGCCACTCCCTCGACGAGGTGACGAGCGAGCGAAAAACGCGACCGCCGCATTTCCGCAGGACCTGATCTACCTCAGCGGCGGCAACACTCTGTTCTGGCTGGACGAGCTTAAAGCTCACTTTCTCGCCGCGGAAACTGGTCAGGAAGAAGGCGCGTTGAGCCGGCTTCTGTTCCTGAAAAAAGGAATGACGCGCGAGGAACTGAGCCAGGAGATGCTCTACTTCGGGCACGCCGCTGCATCCGCCGATGGGACTGTGGTCGTGCTTCACAGTAAATTCGGCAATGCGATTTGGATCGTCGATGCTGCAGCCAGAACCGTGCGCACGAGACTCAACGCCGGTCCCAACGGCAACCTCGGCCTCGCGCTTACGCCCGACGGGAAGCTCCTCGCCCTCGGCTACCGCCTGGAAAAGGACAACGGCCGTATCGAACTCCACGATACGACAACCGGCTCGCTGGTTAAGCAATGGGACACGACGAGCGGAGACCCGCTCTCGCTGGCATTCAGCCCTGACGGGCTTCTGCTGGCTTCGGGGACATTTGAAGGAGATGTTTCACTGTGGAATCCGTCGACCGGTGCGTTCGTCTCAGGGCTCCGTCGCCAGCGGGATCAAGTCCGCCAACTGGCTTTCTCCGCCGATGGCCGGCTGCTCGCCAGCGGCGACTATGGCGGATCCATAAGCGTGTGGGATGTTGGTAGCCGGAATCTTTCACACACCCTCGCGCAAGACGCAGAAGTCACTCACCTGATTTTTGCCGGTACCGGCAACCTACTGTTTTCGACGGGCACAGACGGCAGCACGAAGTGCTGGGATATCGAAACCGGCGAGTTGTTGGCAACCCTAATTTCGATCCACCACAGCGACGATTGGCTGGTGTTCACTCCCGATGGCCTTTTCGACGGATCTTCCGCGGCGTGGAACCAAATCCTTTGGCGGTTTGGCGGCAGTACGTTCGACGTCATTCCTGTCGAGACTTTTTTCCGAGAGTTTTACCACCCGGGCCTGCTGGCGGAGATTCTCGCAGGGAAGCGCCCGAAGGCCACCACCGACATCGCCAACATTGATCGCCGCCAGCCGCGGGTTGCCATCGCGTATAGCTCGCTTACGGCTCAGCCGGTCGCTCTGCGTCATATCGCACTCAAGATTGATATCGCTGAAGCGCCGCCTGATGAACAACATCGAAACGCAGGGTCGGGGGTGCGCGATGTGCGATTGTTCCGCAACGGTGCGTTGCTCAAGGCATGGCGCGGCGAGATCCCACTCGATAAGAACGGCAAAGCGACGCTTGCCGCAGACGATGTGACTCTGGTTGCTGGCGAGAACCACTTCTCTGCCTACGCATTTTCAACATCGAACATCAAATCCAGCGACGCCGACGTGAATGTGACTGCGGCGGAGTCACTGAAACGAACGGGCACGGTTTACATTCTGGCCATTGGGATCAACGCTTACGCGGATGAAAATCTTAAACTAAAATTTGCCGTTGACGATGCAGACGACTTCGCGAAGACGCTGGAAGAAGACCAGAAGAAACTCGGTCACGACGAACCGCTGAGAGTCATTCGCCTCACCGACGCTGCAGCCACAAAGCAGAACATTGTCTCTGCGTTGAGGCGCCTGGCGGGGGCCGAATCAGGTCCGCTCCAGCCTCGCGAACCCGGCGATTTGGCTTCCATTGCACCTGCTCAACCCGAGGATACGGTTTTTATTTACTTCGCTGGCCACGGAGCTGCTCCTGGAAAGGAAAGCAGGCGGTTTTACCTCATCGCCCAAGACTTTGACGCTCGCGCCGCGTATTCCATTGCACAGAGTGGATCAGATGCGTCTCTCTCCGGCGCGATCAACGATCTCGAGCTTAGTTCGCTCGTTGAAAGAATAGATGCCGGGCACATCGTGCTGGTGATCGACGCGTGCCAGTCCGGAAAGACCCTCGAATCCGACGATCCCCGGCAAGGCCCGATGAATTCGCAGGGATTGGCGCAACTTGCCTACGAGAAGGGAATGTACATCCTCGCGGCGGCACAGGGAGATCAAGCTGCCAAGGAACTTTCACAACTCGGCCATGGCCTCCTGACTTATGCGCTTGTTGATGAGGGATTGAAGCAAGGCAAGGCGGATGACGATCCCAAGGACGGCCAGATCCTGCTTCGCGAGTGGCTCGACTACAGCACTGTGCGTCTACCCGAACTGCAGCTCGACGGCATGAAACGAATGGCCGCTCTTGGTCGCAATATCTCGATTTTGCAAGGCGAAAATCAACGCAGTGTTTCACTCAGCAAGCGCGAGACGCAGCGTCCGCGTGTCTTTTATCGTCGCGAACCTGAGTTGACACCGCTCGTAATCGCCAGGCCTTGAGTCGTCATCACGACCTTCTCCGGCGCTCCGTGACACTCGTCGCGCATGCTGGTGGGCCAGACGAGAGTCGAACTCCCCACACGCGGTTTAGGAAAACAGCGAGCGGTTTTGATCCGTTTTGAAAATTTTCGATTATGTCTGTCGTGTCAACCTTTTTCGTGACTCGAGTCTTGAGTCGTTCTGAATCGTTCGGACCCGTTTTGAACGGATCATCGCCTGGGTATAACAATTGGCGCCGCAACACCGACGGATCTCGTCACGAGATCGTGAGGGTCCGGTGGCAAAACTAATCGAAGATGTTGCGCCAACCAGTGTGCACGATGGTTTGCGAGTTAAGGTTGAATCTGATTTTAGGCATCGCCGACGGCAGCCGAAGCACGAAAAGGAATCACTGCTCGGATTAAACTACCCCATCCGTCGGACGTGATCTCCAATTCTCCTCCGAAGCCTTTGACACGCTCCCGCATGCTGCGCAAACCGACTCCAGTTGCTCCAGACGCTCCCGCCACCGCCGACTTTTCTGCGGGCATTCCTTTGCCTTGATCTTGCACCTCGACGGTACCCTACACTACGCAGACATATCAGAGTACTTGAGCACTACTCGAGTGACGAGACGGAACCAGAATCCCAACAACTGAAGCCCTCCGTCGGTGACAAATTCCAAACCGTTCATTCGAGGCATCGACAGGGCTGCTGTTTCTCAAGGTCCGCATAACGCGCTCGCAGATGAGTGGAAGTCAGCTACACATCGCTCTCGGCATCTTGAGCAAGAACGAGGAAGGCCCACGGCCCGAAAGAGAACTGACGTTCACCGCGTAACTGCAAAACGGCAGGCGTCTGACTGCCGTTGCCACCCCAGCGCGCCTCAGCCGAATCGAGCGCCCTATGCCAGCGTCCTGCCGGAATCGGCAGAACGACTTTAGTTGGTGTTCGATCGAAGTGACACGCAATAAGGACTTGACAGGAAGCGTCCCACCTTCTGATTGACAGCACTCTCTCACCGGCGAACGATGTGACTTCACAAGCACTCTTGTTGAGCTGCGCCAGTGGCGACACCTCACGTCGTATGCGAAGCAGTTCCTGATAGAATTCCCAGAGAATTCGGTGGCCCTTCACGGTTTGTAAGTCCCAGTTGAGCTTGCAATCGAGGAACGTGGATTCACCTTGGGGGTCGGGAATATCTCCTTCCCAGCCAAATCTTGCAAACTCCTCGCGCCGTCCCCGGCGTACTGCGTCAATCAGCGCTCCATCTCCGTGATTGACAAAGTACTGAAACGGCGCCAATTCGCCGTATTCTTCTCCCATGAACAGTAGTGGTAGGTATGGAGACAACAGAATGGTTCCTGCTGCGAGTTTTAGCTGATCGAAGGACAGTGATTTTGACAGGCGGTCACCGACGCGCCGATTTCCAACTTGATCGTGATTCTGTGCAAAGACGACGAAGCGTTTGGCTGGGATCTCTTTCGACGAACTGCCATAGCGCTTTTGGCGAAACCTAGAATATCGCCCCGCGTACAAGAACCCGTCTTGATAGCAGCGCGCTAAATCCTCGATTCCGCGATAGTCTTCATAGTAACCATTCTGCTCGCCAGTCAAAAGAACGTGCAATGAATGGTGGAAATCGTCATTCCACACGGCATCGAATCCCCAGCCACCTTGCTCCCGTGCCGTGACCACGCGTGCATCGTTTCTATTGCTCTCCGGGACTAGATAGACATCCCGGCCGAGGTCCTTCGCCCTTGTGTGAACGGCCGCGCCGAGTTCTTCCAGGAAGGTTTGCGCGGAAGGATCCACGATCGCGTGAATAGCATCGAGACGAAGCGCGTCAATGCGGAAGTCCGTGATCCATTGCAGCGCATTCTCGATGAAGTACCGGCGGACCTCGTCGCTCCCGGCACCATCGAAATTGATGGCTTGCCCCCAGGGCGTCTTGTAAGAATCGGTGAAATAAGGACCGAAATCCGCCAGATAATTTCCCTCGGGACCAAGATGGTTGTAAACGACATCGAGAACCACCGCGATTCCTTCGAGATGACAGGCGTTGACGAACGCTTTCAATGCTAAGGGGCCGCCGTAGGACGCCTGGACTGCGTAGGGATAAACTCCGTCGTAACCCCAGTTGCGCTCCCCGGGAAATTGAGCCACCGGCATCAGCTCGATCGCCGTAACACCGAGTTTTTTCAACGTTTTCAACCGCGGAATGATGGCTTCCAAAGTACCTTGTGGGGTGAACGTTCCGACGTGCAATTCGTAGAAAACGTACTTTTCGAGCGAAAGGCCGCGCCACGAGTAGTCGCTCCACTCAAATTTTTCCTCCACGATTTGGGAAGGACCGTGGACGCCTGTTGGCTGATATCGGGACGCCGGATCAGGCCGTTCGTTGCTATTGTTGAGGCGATACCTGTAGAGAGCCCCCACCGACAGGTCTTCGGCAACTGCGTGAAAATATCCGCATCCCTCAGCCTGCATGGGGACGTTACGGTGACGCGGCTCGGAGATGGATACGTCAACCCGGTCCGCATGCGGAGCCCAGACGCGAAAACTGCATACATTGTCTCGCAGGACGACAGCGCCTAAGAGATCGTTACGACTCAGGATCACGATTTTTGAGGGTCCCGCATCGTGGGAGCGCTCGCAAGGATTCAATTTATACAGAGAACCGGGGCATTCCTCAAGCGATGAACGCTGCAGACTCAGTGTCATGATCTGGTAAGCTGCCTGCGGCAAGAACTGGCGGACTCACCGTCGAGAGAGAGAAACTCGGGATGTAGCTCATTTGGAGACTCCATGGCCCATCCTCGGATTCCCCTCGCTTGCTATCGGCTTCAATTCAACCGGGATTTCACGTTTTCCCGCGCAGCGGACACGCTGAGCTACCTCTCCCGGCTTGGAATCACCGATATCTATGCGTCTCCGCTGCTACAGAGCCGCTCGGCGAGCCAGCACGGGTACGACGTGACAGACCCCTCACGCATTGACGACGAGCTGGGAAATGAAGAGGAGTTCGAGGCGTTTCAATCGAAGCTACAAAACGAGCGCATGGGCTTGCTACTTGACATCGTTCCGAATCACATGGCTGCCAGCCCGGAAAATCCCTGGTGGATGGACGTCCTCGAGAATGGCCCCGGATCCTCCTACGCTTCCTATTTCGATATCGATTGGCACCCGCCGTCTCTCACGCTCGCCAACAAGATCTTATTGCCTGTGCTCGGCAAATTCTACGGGGAGACCGTCGATAACCGGGAGTTCCGGCTCCTTTTTAGACGAGGGAGTTTCCTGATCCAGTATTACGACATGTCTTTTCCTCTTACTCCGAAGTCGTACCGCCGGATTCTGAAGCATCGAGAGCACATTTTGGAAAAGAAACTCGGTTCGGAATCGACCGCCTTTCAGGAATACCTAGGAATCGTCGCCGCCTTGGCCGCTCTGCCGGAGCGAGAATCTTTGACCATCGATGCTGCCGGCGACCGGCGCCTTCAGGTCGAGGGAATCAAAGAGCGGCTGCGCCAGCTTCACGAAACAAATCGCGAGGTGCAGCAATTCGTAAAAGATAATCTGAGAATTTTCAATGGAAGGCGAAACGATGCCGGCAGTCTTCGCAATTTGGACCGCTTGCTCTCGGATCAGGCCTTTGTTCTGGCGTACTGGCAAAATGTCAACGAAGCGATCAACTACCGGCGGTTCTTCACCATCACGGATCTCGTAGGCCTACGCGTCGAGGATTCCATGGTGTTTGAAGCGACGCACCATGTGGTCATCAACCTGATTGAAAGGAAAGTTGTCACCGGTCTGCGGATCGATCATATCGATGGCCTGCGCGACCCGTTGAGCTACCTTCGGCGTCTACAACAACGGGCCGGCAGCTCGGGCGAGAAGGAACCCTCGAAAAGCTTCTACGTAATTGTAGAAAAAATACTCTCGGCGGAGGAACGGCTTCCCAGGGAATGGCCGGTTCAAGGAACGACCGGTTATGAATATTTGAATGTGCTCAATCGGCTGTTTGTTCATCCAGAGGGAGCACGGGCAATCGAACAGATTTATTTTCGATTCCTGGGACGACAACTGAGCTACGAAGACGTGCTATATCAGAAGAAAAAGCTAGTAATGTCGACTCTGCTCTCGGCCGAGATGCGGTATCTGGGCCGCCAACTCGGGGTTTTGGCTCAAAATGATCGCTATGCTCGGGACTTGTCGCGAATGGAGCTGGCGCAAGCGCTGATCGAAACCACCGCCTGCTTCCCGGTCTATCGGACATACATTCGCACCATGGAAGTGGCCAACGAAGCGAAACATCATATTCACGCCGCCGTGGATGCGGCGCGTGGCCGGTGCCCGCGCCTCGATTCGACTTGTTTCGACTTTGTGCGCGATGTACTGCTTCTCAAGGATTCAGCTCATTTATTTGCGGAGCAGCGGGAAGCGCGCCTCGCATTCGTCATGAGATGGCAGCAGTTTACGGGCCCGATTGTTGCCAAGGGTCTGGAAGATACCGTCCTGTATGTTTACTGCCCACTTCTTTCGCTCAACGAAGTGGGAGGCAATCCAAGTCCGACGGCCATTGCCGGACCCGAGTTCCTCGAATTCGCAAGGGAACGCCAACGCCGGGGGCGATATGGTTTGAATTGCACTTCGACACATGACACGAAACGCGGCGAGGATGCCCGCGCTCGAATCAACGTTCTATCCGAAATCCCCGGCCAATGGCAAAGACAGGTCAACAAATGGGCGAAATGGAATGTGAAATGGAAGAAAACAATTAAGGGTGAGGAAGTTCCTGATCGGAATGAAGAAAACTTTTTGTACCAAACACTGATTGGCGCGTGGCCCTTGGAGAAAGAAGAGCTTCCACAATTTCGAGAGCGTTTGGAAGCGTACATTCTCAAAGCCATTCGCGAGGCCATGGTCCACACACGCTGGACTTTGCCCAACGCCGCTCATGAGCAAGCGGTGGTAAGTTTCCTGAAAGCGATCCTCGAACCTACGAAACACAATCACTTCCTCAGCGATTTTTTGATATTTCAGCGAAAGATCGCGACGTACGGAATGATGAACGCACTGGTGCAAGTCTTAGTAAAGATGACCAGCCCGGGCATTCCTGATTTTTACCAGGGGTGCGACCTCTGGGACTTTCGATTTGTTGATCCCGATAACCGTGGACCTGTCGATTTTACCCTTCGCGCCACTTTACTGGACGAAATCGAAAAGCGAGGCAACAAAGATGCGTTGCGTTTTAGTCGCGAGCTCGTTCAAAGCTGGCACGACGGTCGCATCAAGCTTTATCTCATATGGAAGACTCTGAATCTACGGCGCAGGTATCCTCGGGTCCTTCTCGACGGTCAATTCCTGTCGATGAGAATCATCGGAGCGAAGGAGGATAACTTGATTGCTTATGTGCGGCGTAGTGACGAAAATTGGATCCTGACCGTTGTGCCCAGGTGGCTGGCGCGCGCGAACGCGCCGCTGACTGGAAGTAAGTCGCGGGCGTTTTGGCTCCATTCGAAAATTGCCGTGCCGGGGAATGCGCCGCAGTCCTGGCTGAATGTATTTACCGGCGAAACGGTGAAAACACGGCAAATGAAACGAGGACCATGCTTGTGGCTGCCGGATATCTTCAAGAATTTCCCAGTTGCCGTTCTAAGCGGCGTCGGCCGGAAGATGCGAACGACTAAGGCACGCGGCTGACTCCTGGAGATTGAGATTTGCATCGAATAGCTGCACTTTACGGCCGGTGATGCGCTGCGCCGAGTAATCGCTGAAACGTCGGGGCGCCCCAATTCTGCGCTGCAAGATATAACTTGCGATCAATGGTGGAGCATCGAATGGACGGGCGACATCGAGTCGTAATCGAGCGAGTTCTGCCGGAGATTGATTGCGGAAGATTTCCCGTGAAGCGGATTGTTGGGGAAACCGTGATTGTGGAAGCTGATGTGTTCGCGGATGGTCATGACCAACTCGCCTGTCAAATCCTTTATTGGCGGGATAAGGAGAAACCACGATCGTCGGCGATGAAGCCGCTCGGCAACGATCGTTGGCGGGGGGAGTTCTCCGTCGAAAAGTTAGGCCGCTATCAGTACACCGTGGAAGGTTGGATTGATCGATTCCAAACTTGGCATGGCGAGCTGGTGAAACGCGTCGCTGCCGGACAAGACGTTCATGTTGAACTGCTGATGGGAGCTGAGCTGATCGAGAAGGCAACTGCGCAAGCAACGGGCGATGACGCGGAGATCCTCCGCGATTGGTCGAAGAGGCTGCGTGCTGCCAAAGATAAAAAGGGAGGCGTTGGCATTGCTCTGGAAGAAAAGCCGCTCGATATCATTCAACGCTATCCCGTGCATCACCTGGCCAGCCGCTACGAGAAGGACTTGAGCGTCACAGTTGACCGCGAAAAAGCGCGTTTCTCCACTTGGTACGAGGTCTTTCCTCGATCGTGCTCGCCTGTGACGGGACGTCACGGAACGTTCCGCGATTGCGAGCTATGGCTTCCGTACATCGCATCTATGGGCTTCGATATAGTTTATCTTCCCCCAATTCATCCAGTCGGCCGAGCCTTTCGAAAAGGAAAGAACAATTCGGCGGAGCCGGGGCCGATGGATGTCGGCAGTCCTTGGGCGGTTGGATCGGCGGAGGGTGGCCATAAATCCATCCACCCCGAACTCGGGACGATCGAAGATTTCGAGCGGTTCGTATCCGCGGCAGGAAAACATGGGCTCGAGGTCGCTCTCGATATCGCGTTTCAATGCGCACCGGATCATCCTTACGTGCGCCAACATCCGGAATGGTTCCGTAAGCGTCCGGACCTCACTATCCAATACGCTGAGAACCCGCCGAAGAAGTACCAGGATATTTATCCGCTGGACTTTGAGAGTGCGGAGTGGCGGACATTGTGGGAGGAATTGAAGAGCATTTTCGATTTCTGGATCGATCGAGGCGTGCGGATCTTTCGCGTCGACAATCCTCATACGAAGCCTTTCTCCTTCTGGGAATGGCTGATTGGCGAGATTAAAGAACGGCACCCCGAGGTAATCTTCCTGGCTGAGGCGTTTACGAGGCCTCGCGTAATGTGCCGGCTGGCCAAGGTGGGTTTTTCCCAATCTTATACTTACTTTACTTGGCGCAACACGAAGCAGGAGCTTACCGACTACTTTACCGAACTCACGCAAACGGAGGTGCGAGAGTACTTTCGTCCGAATCTCTGGCCAAACACTCCGGACATCCTTTCGGAATTTCTTCAGGTAGGCGGACGCCCCGCGTTCATGGTGCGGCTCATTCTGGCGGCCACGCTGGGTGCCAATTATGGAATCTATGGTCCCGCATTCGAGCTATGTGAAAACACTCCACTTCAGCCCGGCAGCGAAGAATACTTGAATTCCGAGAAATATGAGCTCAAACGGCGTGACCTGCAATCGGCGACGAGCTTAAAAGATTTCATTGCCCGCATTAACCGGATCCGCAAAGGAAGCCGGGCACTGCAAAACGATCTCAGCCTCCACTTCCATGGAACGGACAACCCGGCGCTGATTTGCTATAGCAAGGCGACAGATGATCTCTCCGAGGTAATCGTCGTCATCGTCAATCTCGACTGTTTCCACGTACAAACAGGTTGGGTTCACCTCGACCTGGATTCTATCGGTGTGGACGCCGGGCACTCATTCCAGGTTCGTGACTTGCTCGGCGAAGTTCAGTATTTATGGCAAGGTCCTCGGAACTATGTCGAGCTGAGGCCGGAAAGCCTTCCGGCGCATATTCTGCGAGTGCGCCGCTAGGTTCGGACAGAGCTGGATTTCGAATATTATCTCTAGGCTCAAGGCATCCGGGCACCGAACAGAGATCCTCGAATAGAGACAAGGAAGCGGGCACTTTGCAATCGGCGCTGAGCGAATTCGATCTTTACTTGCTTGCAGAAGGCACGCATTACCGCGCCTACGAAAAGCTCGGCGCTCACCTCACAGAAAGGGAAGGACATCGCGGAGTGCAGTTCGCCGTGTGGGCGCCGAACGCAAAACTCGTATCAGTGATCGCGGACTTCAACGATTGGAATCCGGCAGCGCACATACTGGGCCCGAGCCCCGCGGGCGTCTGGGAAGGCTTCGTACCTGACGTCGGTCAAGGATCCATCTACAAATATCACATCGAATCGCGCTATGGCGGCTATAGCGTCGATAAGGCTGATCCGTACGGATTCGCTTCAGAAATTCGCCCGCAGACAGCTTCCAAAGTGTGGAATCTCGAAAGCTATTCCTGGAATGACGGTGCGTGGATGGCGACTCGCGCAAAAAACAATTTTCTCGAATCTCCCATATCCATCTACGAAGTGCACCTTGGCTCTTGGAGGCGTGTGCCGGAGGAAGATAACCGGTGGCTGACCTATCGGGAGGTAGCTCCGCTTCTCGCTGACTACGTCCATGACGCCGGATTCACGCACATCGAGCTCCTTCCGATCATGGAGCATCCATTTGATGGTTCGTGGGGATACCAGACGACGGGCTACTTCGCACCCACCAGCAGGTTCGGGACGCCCGCCGATTTTATGTACCTCGTGGACTATCTTCATCAACATGAAATCGGGGTAATACTGGATTGGGTCCCGGCGCATTTTCCGAGAGATGAGGCCGGGCTCGGGTACTTCGATGGATCCCATCTCTACGAGCACGCCGATCCGCGCCTGGGAGAGCAACCGGACTGGAATACGTTTGTTTTCAATTACGGCCGCAACGAGGTGCAAAATTTTTTGATCAGCAACGCTCTATTTTGGCTGGACAAATATCACGTTGACGGCCTTCGCGTTGATGCCGTCGCGTCAATGTTGTATCTCGACTACGGCCGGCGCGAAGGCCAGTGGGTCCCGAACCGCTATGGCGGGAGGGAAAACATTGATGCCATTCATTTTCTGAGAACACTGAACGAGCACGTGTACGCCGCCTTTCCCGATACAATGACTATCGCTGAAGAATCGACTGCTTGGCCACAGGTATCCCGGCCCAACTATGTCGGGGGCCTCGGTTTTGGTCTCAAGTGGAATATGGGCTGGATGCACGATATGTTGGACTACGTGTCACAGGATCCAGTGTTTCGCAACTACCATCACAACAAGATCACTTTTAGTCTGATTTACGCCTTCGCGGAAAACTACGTCCTGCCTTTCTCGCACGACGAAGTGGTCTACGGCAAGGGCTCCATGTTGCGCAAAGTGCCGGGCGACGATTGGCAAAAATTTGCGACCCTACGGCTCCTCTACGGCTTTATGTTTGGCCACCCGGGAAAGAAACTTCTATTCATGGGCGACGAATTTGGCCAATGGTCGGAGTGGAATCACGATGCAAGCCTGGAATGGCACCTGCTGAAGGAACCGCTTCACGATGGACTAAAGCGCTGGATCCGCGATCTCAACACTTTGTATCGCGGTGAGCCGTCGTGGTACGGAATGGACTTCCATTCAGAGGGTTTCGAGTGGGTAGACTGCCAAGATTTTCAGAGGAGCATCATCAGTTTTCTCCGGCGAGGCCGAAATTCAAGCAACCAAATTCTTTTTGTATGCAATTTTACGCCGGTTCTCCGGCAGAATTATCGCGTGGGCGTTCCCGTGAATGGCTACTGGAAGGAAATCCTAAATAGCGACGCTTCTTTGTACGGCGGCTCGGGCCAGGGAAACTTCGGCGGCTTATCGACGGATCCGCTTCCGATTCACGGTCGGCCTTTTTCCTTGAACATGACACTTCCTCCTCTTGGAATTGTCGTTTTCCGTCAGGAATCTTGCAGCGCCGCCTGAGATGCGGGGAAAAGCGACGTGCCAAAACAGCTGGGCAGTGCAGCGGATCCGCTCTGGTTCAAAGATGCAATCATCTATGAGCTGCACGTCCGCGCCTTCAAAGACAGCAATGGCGATGGCATCGGTGATTTCCCCGGCTTGCTCCAGAAGATGGATTATCTTCAGGATCTTGGTGTCACGTGTCTTTGGCTGTTGCCGTTCTTCTCTTCGCCGCTCAAGGACGACGGCTATGATATCTCCGACTATCTAGACGTCCATCCGATGTACGGCACGATTGATGATTTTCGCGCCTTTCTGACCGCGGCTCACGACCGTGGCCTTCAAGTGATGATCGAGCTGGTCGTAAATCACACCTCTGATCAGCATCCGTGGTTTCAAGCGGCCCGTCAGGCTCCGCGTGGATCGCCCGAACGCGACTTTTACGTATGGAGTGACACAGAAGAAAAATACAAGGGGGTGCGAATAATCTTCTCGGACACCGAGAGATCCAATTGGACTTGGGATCCCGTGGCCAAGCAATTCTACTGGCACCGTTTTTTTTCGCACCAGCCGGATTTGAACTACGACAACCCGAAAGTCGTCGAGGAAGTTCTTAAGGTGATGCGTTACTGGCTGGATATGGGAGTGGATGCCCTGCGTGTGGACGCCATTCCTTATTTGGTGGAGCGCGAGGGAACCAGTTGCGAAAATCTGCCTGAGACTCACGCCGCTATCAAGACGCTTCGCCGCGAGATTGACGCCAACTACTCAAATCGCGTCCTCCTCGCCGAAGCCAACCAGTGGCCTACCGACGTCCGGCCTTACTTCGGCGACGGAGATGAGTGCCACATGGCGTTTCATTTTCCGCTGATGCCGCGAATCTATATGGCTTTGCGTCAGGAAGATCGCCTGCCGATCACGGACATCATCGCGCAAACTCCCAGCATTCCGGACACGTGCCAGTGGGGCCTGTTCCTACGGAATCACGATGAGCTGACGCTCGAGATGGTCACCAACGACGAGCGCGACTACATGTACATCGCCTATAGCGCAGACCCGAGAATGCGCGTCAATCTCGGCATACGGCGGCGTCTCGCTCCGCTGGTCGATAACAATCGCAGGCGAATCGAACTTCTCAATAGCCTCCTGCTTTCGTTTCCGGGCACTCCCATCCTCTACTATGGCGACGAGATTGGAATGGGTGACAATATTTACCTCGGCGACCGCAACGGCGTTCGCACTCCCATGCAATGGAATGCCGACCGCAATGCCGGCTTCTCCACCGCCACCCCCGCTCGCTTATACAGCCCGGTGATCATGGATCCAGTCTGGGGATACGAAGCGATCAACGTGGAAGCTCAGCAAGGTGATCCCTCTTCACTCCTGAATTGGATGCGAAACATGATCGCCCTCCGAAAACTCTTCGGCGTTTTCGGACGCGGCTCAATCGAGTTCCTAGATCCATCGAATCGCAAGGTACTCGCCTATCTGCGAATCTATCGGGGCGAACAAGTTTTGTGCGTTGCCAATCTTTCCCGTTTCGCGCAGCCTGTCGATCTCGACTTATCAAAATTAGAAGGCATGGTTCCGGTTGAGATGCTTGGATATGTCGAATTTCCACGCATCGACCGCCAGCCTTACCGTATTACCTTGGCTCCTTATAGTTTCCTTTGGCTGGAAATTCAACCAGGGGATGACTCCGCAATGGCCGCCGCGGATCTCGCGGAACAAGCGCCGCTGAATGTCACCGCCGGTTGGGAGGCCATTTGCGAAGGCGTCGGTCGCCAGCGTCTGGAGACAGTGAACCTCCCCGAATTTCTTCCGAAGCAGCGATGGTTTGCGGGAAAGTCTCGCCGTATTCAGTCCACGCGCATTGTCAATTGGATTGCCCTCGATACCCCGCGATCAGCTCTCGTCGTGGTTGAAGTCCAGTTCGATACGGGAGCGCCCGCGCTATACCTCGTCCCTCTCGCAATGGCCTTCGGAGACGAAGCGAACGAGCTGAGCCGCGCCGTTCCCAATGCGATCGTCGCCTCGATCATCTCGGCAAAGGTACCTGGCATTTTGTTCGACGGAGCTTTCAGCGACGATGTCTGCCTCGACCTCTTTTCACTCATCGAGAAATCACGCGACCTCCGCGCGCGTCGCGGAAGCATCCGCGGTGAACGCGGCACGGCTTTCCAGGGAATCCTCGGATCGGCCGGGATGCCTTTACCGGTGCGCCGTGTCTCAACCGAGCAAAGCAACAGCTCGTTCTTTTTCGGCGACCGCTTCATCCTGAAATTGTTTCGTCTCGTCGAGCCAGGCGTGAATCCCGACGCCGAAATGGGACGTTATCTAACCGAGAAAACAACATTCGATCGGACTCCTCCCTTCGCCGGTCTTATCGAGCTAAAGCCATCGGCTGACGCCGAACCTGTTACCCTGGCGATGCTGCAAGGCTTCGTGCCCAACGAAGGCGACGGTTGGAAATGGACGGTCGAAGAACTGGACCGCTACTTTGAAACGTCTGCTCCTCTGCGGTTTCCGGAAAACGTACTCGCTGACCTGGGAAATCCACTCGAGCTTTCTGGACAGCCAGTCTCTCAGCTGGCGAAAGACAATCTGGGCATCTATCTCGAAGCTGCCACCACGCTCGGCCGCCGTACCGCCGAGATGCACTTAGCGCTGGCTTCACGCTCAGACGATCCAGCCTTCGCTCCGGAGCCGTTAACACCCGAAAATTTCCAGGACGTTCTTCTCGAATTCCACCAGCACGCCTCGCGGGTCCTCGACGTGCTGAAGGAACGGGTTTCGTACTTGCCGGATGAGGTCGTCGAAATCGCGGCCGCAGTTCTTAGCCGCCGCCGCAGGATTCTCGACCATTTCGGCGCCCTGAAATCAAATGACTTTCATACGCAGCGAATTCGAATTCACGGCGACTACCATCTGGGCCAGGTCCTGCGAGTGAAAAGCGATTTCGTAATTCTCGATTTCGAAGGCGAGCCGGCACGATCGCTCGCCTATCGCCGTGCCAAGCAGTGCCCACTTAAAGATGTAGCCGGCATGTTGCGCTCCTTCAGTTATGCCGCGTATGCCAGCCTGATTAATTACACCGCACGCCATCCCGAAGATGTCGCGCGCCTCGAACCTTGGGCTCAGCTCTGGGAGCGCTCCGCAGGAGCCGTATTCCTGCGTGCCTATCAAGAAACCGCCCAAGGCGCTGAGTTTCTCCCTGCCGATACTTCCGATTCTCAAAAACTACTCGACGTATTTCTGGTAGACAAGGCACTCTATGAAATCTTATATGAACTGAACGCCCGGCCGGCGTGGGTACGCATCCCGCTGATGGGAATCATGTCGCTCCCGCTATGAATTAAAATCGCGGCTAGAGGGCTGAACGGTGGAAGTGGAACCCATCCCGCAGCAAGTACGGGATAAGATCGAACAAATAGAAACCGCCGACCTCGTCGTCGGCGTTCTGCCGGAGCTCGATCCAAAGAGTTTCGCCATGGTGTGCGATACACTGCGGGCACTTTCCGGAGCCGCGCGCATCGCCGTCCTGCGAGATGATCATGCTGCCACTCCAGCCGCTGCAAATTCAGACGCCGTCGAAACGAGTGCGTTTCCTCATGTCGTCCCCTGGCCTCTACTGACGCCGGACGCGTCGGGCACGCCGATCCTCAGCATTTCCTCTGCATATCAATCCGTCTTCGCAGCCTGCGAAAGACTTGGCGCCCGCGCCTGCTGCGTTATCGCCTCGAAACTCGACACTCCATCGCCGGAATGGATTCGCCAGTTCGCGCGACCGCTGCTCGAAGAGGATGTTGATCTCGTCTTACCGTACTACGCGCGCCACAAATTCGAAGGCTTGCTGAATAGCAGCATCATCGCTCCGCTCACGCGGAGTCTTTACGGAAAGCGCATCCACAACCCAATGGGGCCGGACTTGGGTATTTCCCGGCGTCTGTTCCAGAAGATGCTCGCAGCCGAGCGGAGTGCCAATCGCGTTCATCCGCTGGCCTATCTCACGCCCGCCGCCCTCTGCGACAATTTGGTGGTTTGCGAAGTTTTCCTCGGCGCGCGCATCTACCCACCGACGGACTGGACCAATATCAGTTCCATCGTCGCGCAGGTGTTAAGTCCCATCTTTCTCGACATGGAGCGAAACGCGGCTTGCTGGCAAAGAATGCGCGCTTCAACTTCCGTGGCAGCCGTGGGCGATCCTGTCCTTGTATCGCAAGACGCCGGAACTGTGGATATCAGCCGCCTGGTAGAGTCGTTCCACCTTGGCAATCGCGACCTCCAGGAAATCTGGGGTTTGGTTCTGCCACCCTCCACGTTGGTGGAACTCCGAAAGCTTTCGCGTCTGCCGCTCGAGCAGTTCCACATGCCCGACGACTTATGGGTTCGCATTGTCTACGATTTTGCGCTGGGGCATCGCCTTCGCACTATCAATCGCGATCATCTGCTCAGATCGATGACCCCTCTCTATCTTGCCTGGGTCGCCTCCTATGCCCGCGATTTGGAATCCAGCAGTACGGCGGGATTGGAGCAAAGGCTCGAACGCTTATCCGCGGTGTACGAATCCGGGAAGCCTTATCTGGTGTCCCGATGGCGCTGGCCGGACCGGTTCAACCCGTAGTTCTGTGTGAGGTAGATCGGAGGTATTTATGTGGCAACAAATCAAGGAAGCATTGGCTCAGTCCACCGCGCGATTCTTGACCAGGTTTGCCGACCTGCTGCCCGGAATCGCGGCGCTGATCGTAGCGGTGCTCCTCTCGATCATCGTGGGCCTTATTCTCGCCGCAATCGTGCGTAGGTTGCTTGCAAGCGTGAAGTTCGATCAACGCTTGAGCCGTTGGGGATTTCCGGGCTTGGCAGAGTGGTCGCCGTCAAGCAGCCCAACACTCTTGGTGTCGCGCGCTCTGGCTAGTTTGGTCATCGTTGCTGGTTTTCTCATCGGCCTCGCGGCTTTCGATGCTGAATGGACGTCGCTGCTTGCGCGCAGTATCTTCGCCTATATTCCCAACATACTGGGCGCGGCGCTGGTCCTGCTTTTCGGCAATGTCATCGCTCGCTTCATTGCGCGCACCGTGCTGATTGGCGCCGTCAACTTGAACTTGCACTACGCGCGATTTCTAAGCGTGGGCGTGAAGTGGCTTGTGATCGTGCTGACCGTAGCGATGGCCCTCGAGCACCTGAAGATTGCTCCGGGCATCGTTGAGCTTGCTTTCGGAATTCTGTTTGGCGGGATTGTGCTCGCCCTGGCGCTCGCCGTTGGCCTTGGTTCTAAGGATTTGGTGAGCAAATCGCTTGAGCGAGATGCCCAAAAGGCTTCCGGCGAGAAAATGGAAGAACCATTTCGCCACATATAGGTGAGGGAATCGTCCGCGAAGACGGCTACCATGCACAAAGTAAAAATTCTTTTCTTAGATCTGGAGAACTGTGCAGCCAGTCAGATAGCGGAGGGATATCTTCGATATTTGGAAGGCGACCTCTTCGAGCCCTTCACCGCAGGACTCGCATGCTGAATTCAACGCGGCTGCGGAGCGTCCGCGCCTAGCTCCGGTGTCGTCGCCATTGAACTTCAATGCGCTTACCCACTTCCAGGGCTTCGGGAGGAGGGCTTATTTCGAGCCATCGGCGAGAGCTTTGCGAGATAGCCAGAAGGCATCTCGCTGGGCGTTTCCAATCTGCCGGATGCCGTTGCTTCTTGTCTTCTGATGTCGCTTGGTCTTGTAGTTCGAAGCGCTGGCGTGCGCTCCGAAGTGTCAATTTAGGTCGACAAAAATTGTCAGTTTCGAGCGGCAGCCAAGATTTGGGCGGCAATCCGGCCTGATCTTGAAGTTCCACATCGTCCCTAAGTTACTGCTGGAGTTAGGGTTAGTCAAGTTGGAACGTTTGCGCGCAGTGGAGTTTCATGCTGGCACAGAAGTTGCACCACTGCGGTTATGACGCCAGCGACTCGACCCTTCTAGGGTGCGTAAGCTGTTCGTTCAACTTGGCAATCACCTCAAGGAGAGAAGATGAAGAAGAGTCAGAAAGGTTTCTCGCTGATCGAACTGTTGATCGTCGTGGCGATCATCCTGATCATCGCGGCGATTGCTATTCCGAACCTCTTGAAGGCCCGCATTGCGGCCAACGAAGCTTCGGCGGTCGGCACGCTGCGCACCATGAACACTGCGGCGGTGACCTATCAGTCCACCTACAACAACGGCTTTCCACCGGACTTCGCGCACTTCGGTGGCGCGCCTCCGGGAAGCTGCGATTTGTCGAACTTGTTGGACACAACCTTGACCACCACTGGCCAGAAGAGCGGCTACACGGTCACCTACACCGGGTTGCAGATTTTGAAGACGGCAGCCACGGGTTGCGCCAACGCCGGCGCCAGCACCTACGTTTCGAACGCGGTGCCGGTCACGGTCAATGCAACGGGTAACCGCACCTTCTGCAGCGACGAATCCGGCGTGATCCACGTGGATC
>DAITPO010000033.1:0-32324 GCA_036833535.1 Candidatus Acidiferrales bacterium
ACCGAGCAGGTGAATCTCGGCGACGTGCTTTCGGTGGATTGGGATGTGGAGGGGCAGCGCCTGGTGTTTTTGAAGGAAGCAGAAGGGGCGCTGATTCCGATGCCTTCTCCCGTCGCGGGATTGGCGGCGGATGCGGCGCGGGCGAGCTCTGACGGGCGGAGCGTGGCGATTCCGGCGGCTACGGTTTCGGCGGAGGCTGGGCCGGGGGTGAATGCTTCGGCTTCGCGGAGTCACGCCAACGAAAAGTCGGAATCGGATAGTAGGAAGAAGTAGTTCGAATCGGAATCTTTCGGAATTCATCCTCGATTCATCGCACGATTTGACACGCCTTCAGCGGCTAGAGCGGGACTGTTCTTGCAGCGGTTGCGGCACGACTGAAGTCGTGCCCTGACAAACCGTAAGAGTTATCAGACGGGCTCCAACGCTCCCACCAGTATGGCGATTCCAACGTTGAGATCAGGGCTTCCAGCGTAGGACAGGCTTGCGGGCGGCGGAGACTTCGTCGAGGCGGCCGACGCGCGTGGAGTGTGGCGCGGTCTTCACTAGTTCTGGATTCTTCTCCGCTTCATCGGCGATGGCGCGCATCGCTTCTACGAACAGGTCGCACTCCTCGCGGGATTCTGATTCCGTCGGCTCGATCATTAGGGCGCCCGGAACGATTAGAGGAAACGCGGTGGTGTAGGGATGGAAGCCATAGTCGATCAGACGCTTGGCGATGTCCATGGTATTGACGCCGTATTTTTTCTGGCGCGCATCGCTGAAGACAACCTCGTGCAGGGACGGGAGATTGTAGGGCAGATCGAAGACGTCTTCGAGCTTCTTGCGCAGATAGTTCGCATTCACTACTGCGTCTTCGGTCGCCTGGCGGATGCCTGGACCATACGCGAGCGTATAGGCCAGCGCGCGTAGCAAAACTCCGAAATTACCGCAATAAGCGCGAACGCGGCCGATGGATTTTGGCCGATTGAGATCGAGGGTGAATTTACCTGGTTCCTTTTCGATTACGACCGGCACGGGCAGATACGGCTCAAGAAATTTCTTCGCGACTACCGGTCCGGCTCCGGGGCCGCCACCCCCGTGCGGCGTTGAAAAAGTCTTGTGCAAGTTCAAGTGCATTACGTCGACGCCTAGATCGCCGGGGCGTGTTATGCCGGCGAGAGCGTTCATATTCGCGCCGTCCATGTAGAGCAGAGCGCCGCGTTCGTGCAGGATGTTGGCAATCTCGGCGATGCGCTCCTCGTAGACGCCGAGAGTGCTGGGATTCGTTAGCATCAGCGCGGCGACGTCGTCGGTGACGAATTCGCGGAGGTTGTCGGTGTCGATCTGGCCGCGGGCATTCGACTTGATATTCCGCACTTCGTATCCGGCGATGACGACCGACGCGGGATTCGTGCCGTGCGCCGAATCGGGGATCAAAACGATTTTACGGGGATTGCCGCGCGCTTCTAGGCACGCTCGGATCATCAGCAGGCCGGTCAGCTCGCCTTGTGCGCCGGCGACAGGTTCGAGAGTCACGGCTTCCATGCCGGTGATTTCAAGCAGGCATTTTTGCAAGTCGCTCAAGATTCGCAGGCAGCCTTGCGACAGCTCGATGGGTTGGTACGGATGCTCGGAGGCGAGACCGTCAAGGCGCGCGACGAATTCATTGACGCGCGGGTTGTACTTCATAGTGCAGGACCCGAGCGGGTACATGCCGAGATCGATGGCGTAATTCCAAGTGGAGAGCCGGGTGAAATGGCGAACGACTTCGATTTCGCTGACTTCGGGGAAGCCTTCGACTTCCGCGCGGATGTTTTCCTTTCCGAGTTCGCGGGCCGCATCGACGGCGGGAACATCGAGCGGGGGAAATTCGATGCCGCGCTTGCCGGGGGCGGACTTCTCGAAGATCAGCCCTTCGTTCTGGCTGACGTGGCGGCGCGCCTTCTTAATCTTGTCGGCTTCCAACGCGCTGTCTTGTTCGGTTTTCAGACTTTCGCTCAACTTGCTGGCTCTCCCTAGATCGGAGTTTCAAGAATGTGCTTGATGCATGACGCTAGCCGCTCGATCTCGGCGCGCGGCATCGTTTCGGTGACGCAGACGAGGCCACGTTTGGTTTGATCCGGGTATGCGGTGCCGATTGCCAGCGGGCCGATGATTTTGTCGCGAAGCAGCGCGGCGTTGATCATTTTTACGGAACGCGGAAATTCGAGAACGAATTCGTTGAACGTCGGGCCCGAGAACGCACGGCGGACTCCGGGAATCTTTTCGAGTTCGGCGCGGGCGAACCGGGCTTTGGCCAGATTCTGCTCGGCCAGTTCGCGCAAGCCCTGCTTGCCGAGAAGCGTCATGTGAATTGTGGCGGCTAGCGCGAAGAGCGCTTCGTTGGTGCAAATGTTCGATGTGGCCTTCTCGCGGCGGATGTGTTGCTCGCGCGTTGCGAGGGTGAGAACGAATCCGCGGCGGCCTTCGGCGTCGAAGGCCTGGCCGGCGAGGCGGCCGGGAAGCTGGCGAACGAATTTGTCGCGTGTGGCGATGACGCCCACGTGCGGCCCGCCGTAGCTTGGCGCAACGCCGAAGCTCTGACATTCCATCGCCACGATGTCGGCCTCGGCCGGGGGCTTCACGATGCCGAGAGAGACGGCTTCGGTGATTCCGTCTACGAGCAGCGCGCCGCCGGCATGGGCAACTTCGGCCAGTTGGGAAATTTCTTCAGTTACGCCGAAGAAATTCGGCGACTGAACCACTACGGCCGCGACATCCGCGAACGACTCTTGGGCGAGCGCCGCGCGATCGATCTGGCCGGTGGATGAAAATCCGATTTCGCGGATGGTGATGCCGAGATGCCGCGCGTAGGTCTGCAGCACCTGGCGATATTCCGGATGCACGGTGCGCGCGATCAGGATCGCATGCCGGCTCGTGAGCCGCTCGGCCATGAGGACCGCTTCGGTGAGAGCGGTCGAGCCGTCATACATCGAAGCGTTCGCGACTTCCTGGCCGGTGAGCTGGCAGATGAGCGTTTGAAACTCGAAGATGGCTTCGAGAGTACCTTGCGAAATTTCCGCCTGATACGGCGTGTAGGAAGTGAGGAACTCGCCGCGCTGAATCAGCGCATCCGTTACCACCGAGCGAAGATGGCTGTAAATGCCGGCGCCGAGGAAAGAAGTGTAGCCGCTCGAATTTTCCGCGGCGCGCGCCTTGAAATAATCAATGATCTCGGGCTCGGAGAGCGGCCCGGGAAGATTCAGAGGGCCGCGAAGGCGAAATTTTTCTGGGATGGTCTGAAAAAGTTCATCGACTGTCGCCACGCCGATGGCATCCAGCATTTCGCGGCGTTCGGATGGACTTTTCGGAAGATAGCGCATCAGGCCGAGTGTTCCTTGGATTTCTCGGCCACGTAGGCCGTGTACGCCGCGGAATCCATCAGCGCGGAAGCCTCGCCGGGATTGGAGAGCTTCAGCTTGATCAGCCAGCCGCCTGCGTGCGGCTCCTGATTAATTTTTTCGGGTGCGCTCGCCAGCGCGTCGTTCACTGCGGTCACTTCTCCCGAAACCGGGCTATAGACTTCGCTCACGGCTTTCACGGATTCAATCGTCCCGATCGTCTGCCCGGCTTTTAGGTGTGTGCCGACTTTCGGCACTTCGACAAAGACGACGTCGCCGAGTTCGCTCTGGGCATAGTCGGTGATCCCAATCGTGCCGATGCCGGCTTCGATTTTGACCCACTCATGATCCTTCGAGTAGCGGAAGTCCGCTGGATACATGCGTGCTCCTTAGATAGCCTCTCGCAAGCTGCAACGCTTCACTTGGGTCTCTTGTAGAAAGGCATTTGGATAATTCTTGCTGCCGCGGGCTGGCCGCGTACGATGATTTCGATGCTGGTCCCGATTGCAGAATGTGCGACGGGCACGTAAGCCATGCCAATATTCTTCTTCAAGAAAGGCGCTGGCCCGCCGCTGGTGACGCGTCCCAATTCACGCCCGCCGATGGCGACTGGATATCCATCGCGGCAAATGCGTTTGTCGAGCATCTCAAATCCAACAAGCTTTCGCTCAATGCCGCGCTGCTTTTGCTGAACCAGAATCTCCCGGCCGAGAAATTCGCCCTTCTCGGGCTTGCAGATCCACGCCAGGCCAGCTTCCCACGGCGTCGTCGTCTCATCGATCTCATGGCCATAGAGACACATGCTGGCTTCCAGTCGCAACGTATTGCGGGCGCCCAGGCCGCAAGGGATTACACCCTCTGCCGAGCCGGCATCCAGCAGATCGGTCCAAAGTTTCTCCGAGTGCTCGGGCGCGAAATAAATTTCAAATCCATCTTCGCCGGTGTAGCCGGTGCGAGCAATCATGCAATGGACGCCGTCCACGTCTCCGAACGCGAAGTGATAGTAGTGGATCGCCTCGAGCGAGACCTTCGTGAATCTCTGCAGCAGGCCAGCCGCTTTCGGACCTTGAATCGCGAGAAGCGAGTAGCGAGCGCCAGTGTTCTCGACCTGCGCGCCGAAGCGATTGTTGCTGCGAATGTGCGCGAAATCGCCGTCCTGATTCCCGGCGTTCACGCAAAGAAAATAGTGGCGATCGGAGATGCGGTGAACGAGAAAATCATCCACAAACGTCCCGGACGGCGTCATGAGGCCGGTATATTGAATCTGGCCGTCCACGAGTTTCGCAGCGTTGTTACAAGTCACGTGTTGCACGAGATCCAAAGCACGCTCGCCCCGAATCTCGATTTCTCCCATGTGACTTACGTCAAAAATTCCGGCCCGCGTGCGCACCGCTTCGTGCTCGGAAAGAATTCCCGAGTACTCGACGGGCATGTCCCATCCGCCGAAGTTGACCATTTTGGCCCCGAGCCGGCGATGGACAGCATTAAGAGCGGTTTTGCGGATTTCAGCGGTAGCGGGCGTGCTCACAAATGGAATCTCAAAATTGTGACCAACGTTCACCGTAGCATGCGAGTTTTCGAGTGTCAAGAAACGTACCGGCAGCACGTGAGTCTAATTACGTGTAGTAATTGACGCGCGCGATGCGTCTTGTCCGGCTGGAAAGGTTAGCCTATAGTTGCCAAAGAGAGTGGAAGCCCTGGGATTCCCCGGGGAGGCCAATGAGCGGACCAATTCTGTGCATGCAGTGCGAGAAGACGGAAGAGAAATGCACGTGCGAGAAGTATTGTTGTTTCTGCCAGTCGCAGCAGGGTATTCGCATGTGCATCGATGGGTTGTATTATTGTCCCGATTGCCGTGAAGCGGTTGATGTCCGCGTGGTGGACGCGCGTGGGGAGTAGTCAAACGCGAACTGAAATCGATGCCGATAATGATCCGCGGCTGGCGGCGGCGCTGGGAGCAATCCTCGAGCAGTATGCGTGCCGCCTGGAAATGAAAGTTGATACCCTCCGGAAATTACAGATTGCCGCTCAAGAGGCTTGGCAGAACGTTTGGCAAAGCTTCAACGGGTCGAGCGCGAAACTCCATATCGATTGCGAGGAATTTTCCGACCGCATCGAAATGACGTTTCGATGCTCGGGAGGACCCGACGCGGAGATCGAAGCCTTCGCTGCCGGGTTCAAAGCGAAAGTGGATCAGGTGACTGTCGAAAAGCGTTCCGGCAAAACCGAGTTGAAGCTAATCAAGTACGCCGCCCGCAACTAGTCTTCCCGATCGCCGGATTCACCCCCGGGTATATCTCCGCCGTTACATTTGAAGGACAAACGAATGGCTCTTGATCAGACCGTTGAGTTGATCCTCGGTGATCGGAATTTCAACCCGCAAGCGGTCTCCCGCTGGGGCGATGCTGACGGAATCGAGCGCCTTGGCAACTTCAGGGTGAGACTGAGCTTCCTGATAGCGGCGGTACATCACTCCGGCCTGCGCCGCCGCGGCAAGGACGTTTGCATCATCCACTGAATTGCAGACGGCTTGGAAATGGGCATCCACGCCGCGATCCGCCTGAACGTAAATTTCCATCGCTTTCAGCCGGTCGATGATCGCCGAAGCTTGCGGGAACTGGCTCGCTTGCGGCAGAAGCTGCTGCATGGCGAGATGCGTGTAGTGCTCATCGAGCGCCGCCCAAATCGTTCCCTTTCCGTTGGCTTCTTTGATCAGCGGAAACATCTGTTCGTTGCGTAGAAGGCTCTCGGACCCGCCAAAGTGGACGTCGATGAGCTTTTCAAGCGCCGAGCGATTGCCGAAAGCTGCTGTATTGGAATCGAGGAAGAAAAAGAGAATGTCGCTCGAGCCGGCGCCCGAACCGAACGCGTAGAGGTGGTAACCGTGAACCTCTACCGCGGGAACTTTCTGCGCCTTTAGCTTCTCTTCGGTCGCAGCCGGAGAAAAGCCGCCGAGCGCGACGCCGAGGATTTGTTCGCCGCCATCTTTCGACGAGGGAATGATGGCCCAAGCCATTTCATCCACCTGGGTGTTCGGATCGATACCCGCGGAGGTCAGAAACTGCTCGAACTGGCGGAAATTTCCCGGCAGTAGTTGATCGCGAAGCTGAGAAAACCATGGGCGCGAGCGCGCCGCTTTCATATCGGCGTAGGCGAACTCGCCCACTTCTTTCGGGAACATTCCGATCACGTCGGTGCTCAGTGTTCCTGCAAGCGCGCGAAGTGTCCAGCCTCCCGGCATGGCGGCAACAATTGCGAGCACAATCGCGAACGCTAGAATCAATCTTGGATATGAGCGCTTCATTTGTCTGGTTTTCCTCAGTTCGTTCACCTTAGAGCTTCTCGAGCTTACAGATTTCGACCGGCGCCGACGGCATTTTCAGCCACGCGCGCTTCGAGCGACGCGGCTTCGGCGCGCGCCTTCCCGGCAAATTCTGCATCCGTGATGGATTCCAGATTGATGGCTACGTTTTCCAGCGCGCCTCTTGCGGCAGCGGCCGCCATCAATCGACCGACGCGAATGTCTGAAGACATAGAAGCGCTTGCTATCGCTTCCAGTTGCCCGAGGCGTTCGTAAATCGCAACAGCCTTGCGCGCCACCTCGAGCGGAACTTCGGCGGCACCGCGAAGCGCTGCCTGGATTGCGGCTTCGCGCGCCTTTTGCTCGTCGGATGATGTCTGCGGCAGCTTGTAGGCCGCCATTACGGAATCGAATGAGGCTGCGTCGCGATCTATGGCCTGGCTCAATTCCGCAGCGGCGCGATGAAACTCGGCGACGGCGTCGCTCAAGTCGTCAACGAAGGCCGCCTGAGATTTCTTCTTGCGGGAAAGTCCGGCAACCATGTGGCCGAGGCTCGCGGCCAGCGCGCCGGAAAGTGCGGCGACAGAGCCGCCGCCGGGCGTCGCGGTCGGCTGCGCGACAGCGTCAAGGAACGGCTGCGCCAGCGCGGCTAGCTTGCCGCCGGACTCAAGTGCCGCGCCGCTGAGAGATGCTGCCAGGCGATTCTCGAGCACCTGCGCGGGCGAGAAGCTCTCGAGTTGCAGATAAAAGTCGGCGGTCATCTCGATCGCGCGCTTGGGAATCAAGCCGACGATTTCGCTTCCGACGATCGTCACGCCGTAGCGCTCCGCTTCGCGCTTCACCATTTCAAACACGCGGTGCAGCGGCGTCTGCTCGAAGTCCGTCATGTTGATCGAGACTTGCGCGAGATGACGCGCGCGCAGGTCCACGCCCATCGCTTTCACGTAGCGCAGGCCGCCGTTCGAGTAGCGAATATTCTTGGCAATCTTTTTGGCTATCTCGATATCGGAAGTGTTCAGATTGATGTTGTAGGCGACGAGAAACTTCCGCGCTCCGACGACCACCGCCCCGGCCGTCGCGTGAAGGCGCGGCTCGCCGATGTCCGGCGCGCGATCCGGGTTGCGAGGAACTTCATCCAGCAATCCTTCGAACTGGCCCTTGCGGATATTCTCGAGGTTGGCGCGCTCGGGACGCTGCGCCGCTGCTTCATAGAAATAGACCGGAATGCGGTAGCGCTCCCAAATTTCCCGACCGGTGCGCTTGGCGAGCGCGACGCAATCTTCGATGGTGACGCCTTCGATCGGGATAAACGGGACCACATCGGTGGCGCCGAGCCGCGGATGCGCTCCGGAATGTTTCGTCAGATCAATCAGCTCTTGCGCTTTTCCGACGCCTCGGAGCGCTGCTTCTGCAACGGCCTCCGGCTCGCCGGCTAGCGTGATCACCGAGCGGTTGTGATCGGCGTCGCTTTCGCGATCGAGCAGATAGACACCATCCACTCCTCGCATGGCTGCGACTATGGCATCCACTTTGGCGATGTCGCGCCCTTCAGAGAAGTTGGGCACGCACTCAATCAGTCTTTTCATTTCGATCGCATCAACGAAAACGCGCTCTTCATCATATGGGATTTTATGCCGAGCGGCCACTACCGATGTTGCTCAAACCGGCCCTTGTTGTAACACCGATCGCGACTTCGCGCTGCCACGACCGCGCGCCTGTTTGTGAAAGAGGCAACGCGGCGGATTTCGAGATGGGCAGCAAATCCGAGCGTGGCGATACTGGAATCACATTCGTACACTTTTACGATCCAGGTCGGAGGAATTCACGTGCCGAAGAGCGTTTTGATTGTCGGATCGCTATTGATCGCGGCCGTTGTCGTCGCGTTCTTCTTTCGCCCCGGCGCGTCGAGCACCGGAGCTCCTGGCGCAGCGACCACAAAGATCGAACCGAAATGGACTTACGATACGCACGAACAAATTGCCGGGGCGTTGGCGCTCGCTGACAACGGAACCATCTATGCCGCCGGCCAGATCGGCAACCTCTACGCGCTTAACCCGGATGGAACGCTCTTGTGGAAATTCAGAAGCGGCCCCGTCGAAGATTCACCTGTGATTGGATCAGACGGCGCGATTTACGTGACTACCACGACTGGGAGCGTCTTCGCCATCAATTCCAACGGTACGCAGCGTTGGCAGGGAAGCATCGATACGGTTGTGAATTACAACCAATCCGGCGGCGCGATTGACCGAACTTCGTATTACACACCCGGGCGGCATGGACTCACCGCTGTTTCAATCGATTCCGGCAAAAAACGATGGGAGACAGTAATCCCGTTCGGACAGTACGGCTCGCCTGCAATTCTGCAGAACGGCTTAATCCTCTATCCCGGACACGGACGGCTAAACACTATTGACACTGCTGGCGACCCGCAATGGTCGTATCCAAATCTCACTGCGGAAGCCATTGAACGTAATGGTGGCTGGCCACCTCCTGGGGATGGATCCTTCGATTCGGGGATTGCGCTCGGGCCGGACGGAACCATTTACGGCGCGGCAGGAAACGCGCGCTTCGTGGCCGTCGGGCAGGATCAAAAATTGAAGTGGGAATTCAAGACCCATTGGGGCAACAAAGCCGCTCCTGTCGTCGCTGCAGACGGAACGGTTTATTGCGGAGGCGGTGACGGAATTTTGTATGCCTTCGACCCGATGGGCAATAAGAAATGGGAGCTGACGATGCAGGGAGCGCTTGACGCTTCGCCGGTGCTGGCTGAAGACGGCACAATCTATGCGGTGGCCACGGAATTCGCTGCGATTTCGCCCGATGGCAAGAAGCTCTGGTCGTTTCGGACGAACAGCGCTGTCACGTCGTCGCCGACGATTGCGCCGGACGGCACCGTTTATTTCGCGACGTATCCAGGCGTGATCATGGCCGTCCCGGGAACTGGCGGGGGCTTGATGCCCAGCTCTTGGCCGAAATTCCAACACGATGCGCACAATTCGGGCTCTGCTCGCCAGTGATCTTTCGAATGGAAATCTCGATCAGACGGTTTGCCGCGAGTGCACGAGCTCGCCGCGCTTGAAGGTCATCCAGCAAGTATTCACGCCGAAGTAGTAGGGAATCTCGCGATAGTCTGCTAAGTCGAACACGGCGATATCGGCGATCTTTCCGGGCTCGAGCGATCCTGTGCGCTGATGGCGGCGCAGTGAGTAAGCGGGATTGATCGTCGCGGCCACAATCGTTTCAGCCGGGGTCATCCGCAATTGCGTGCATGCCAGCGAGAGCACCATCTGCATATTCATCGTGGGGCTTGTACCGGGGTTGAAGTCGGTGGCTAGCGCGACGATGGCGCCGGAATCGATCAGCTCGCGCGCGGGCGCGTGCTGGGATTCACCGAGATGAAATGAACAGCCTGGCAGAAGCGTGCAAACGACATCCGATCCTGCTAAGGCGCTGATGTCGCCCGGATTGATATGTTCAAGATGATCGGCGCTGGCCGCGCGCACCTTCACGGCCAGGCGAGCCGCGCCTGTGCGGGAGAGCTGGTCGGCATGAATTCGGGGCGTCAGTCCGCAGACAAGTCCCGCGCCAAGGATGTGTTCGGCTTGCAGGAGAGTGAAAGCTCCGCGATCGCAGAAAACATCATTGAACTGCGCCAGACCCGAGTGCGCCACGTAGGGAATCCAGATTCTGGCGACGAGATCGGCATAGTCTTTCGGATGTTTGCGGTACTCCGGCGCGACCACATGCGCGCCCAAAAAAGTTGTCGCGATGTCGAGCGGCTGTTCGAGCCGCAGTTCGCGCATGACTTCGAGCGTCTTGATTTCGTTCGCGAAATCCAGGCCGTAGCCGGTCTTGGCCTCGAGCGTCGTGGTTCCGTGTGCGGCGAAGTATCGCAGGCGCGCATGTGCGCGAGCTTTCAGATCGGCGGCGGAGGCGGCTCTCAATTTTCGAACGCTGGAGAGGATGCCGCCGCCCGATTTTGCGATTTGCTCATAGGTCGCACCGGCGATGCGCTGCTCGTACTCGGCCGCGCGGCTTTCGGCGAAGACCAGGTGAGTATGCGAGTCGACGAAGCCCGGCATGACGACGCGTCCGCCGACATCAATCTTCTTCGCGCGGCGCGCTTCGCGCCGGCGTTCAATCACGTGGCGCGGCCCCGCCGCTAAGATCATTCCGTCCTGCAGAAGTAGCGCACCGTCGCGAATGATGCCGAGGTCGCTCAGCGCGCGGCCGCGCCGCGGCGCAGGCCCGCGAAGGGTCAGAAGTTGCGAACAGCCGGTAATCAAAGTTTCGCTCATGAGTTGTGGGGAGAGTGTAGCTTTTCCTGTCGGCTATGGCCACCGCTGCGCGCTATATCTTGGAGCGCGAAAATATCTGGCCTATGATGCCAGCGGTTGGATTCCAGGTCGCAGAGTCGAGGCGCGGAAATCGAGGGGCGAAAATGACCGGAAGAATCATCAAGATTGCGCTGGTAGTCGTCGTGCTCGCGGCGTTCATGGCTGCACGCGGGTGTCGTGCGCGGGCGAGCGCCGCCGCAGAGCAGCCGTTCGATGTTGTGATTCGTAATGCTCACATCCTAGACGGGACTGGCTCCCCGTGGTATGCGGGCGACATCGCCATTCGCGCAGGACGCATCGTCGCAATCGGCCGCCTCGGGAAATTTTCCGCGAAAAGCACGATCGATGCGCGCGGCCGAGTCGTTGCGCCCGGCTTCATCGATATGCTGGGCCAGTCCGAGCTGACAATTCTCGTCGAACCGCGGCTTCCATCGAAAATCTATCAGGGCATCACAACCGAGATTACAGGAGAAGGCAGCTCCATCGCGCCGCAGACAGAAGCTCTCCTGCGGGCCGATCACCTCACCTACGAGCACTATCAAGTCACGCCCGACTGGCGCACGTTGCAGGATTATTTCGCGCGGCTCGAAAAGCAGGGCATGGGAATTAATCTCGCGAGCTATGTTGGCGCAACGCAAGTCCGCCGCGTCGTAATCGGAGACGCCGACCGCGACCCGACTGGCGACGAACTCGAGCGAATGAAGGCGCAGGTGCGTCAAGCGATGCGAGAAGGTGCAATGGGCGTCTCAACATCTCTGCAGTACCCACCGGCGCCCTATGCGAAGACCGACGAACTGATTGCGCTCGCATCGGAGGCTTCGAGATATGGCGGCATTTACGCCACCCATATGCGCAGCGAAGGCGACGCCATCATCGACGCGCTCGAAGAAACGGCGCGAATTGCCCGCGAAGCTAAGATTCCCGCTGAGATCTGGCATCTGAAAGTAGCCGGCAAATCCAATTGGGGCCGCATGCCCGAAGTGATTTCCTTCATCGAAAAATCTCGCGCCGCCGGCCTCGACATCACCGCCAACACATACGCTTACACTGCGTGGAATAATTCGCTCTCAGCCTTTGTACCGCCGTGGGCCCACGACGGCGGCACTGCCAAATTAATCGAGCGGCTTCGCGATTCCAAAGCTCGGGAGCGCATAAAAAAGGAAATGGACACGCCGGCAACCGACTGGGACAACGAGTGGAATGAGATTCCGGGCGCCGAGTCAATCCTCGTCAGCGAGGTTCAGAACAAGGCGCTGCTTTCGATCCAGGGCAAGACGATCGCTGAGATTGCGAAGACGTGGAACGAAGATCCGAAAGACGCAATCTTCGATCTGCTGATTCAGGACAACGCGTATACGTACGTCTCCGTGTTCGGCATGCAGCAGTCCGATGTCTCTCTGGCACTGAAGCAACCCTGGGTTTCGATCGACAACGACTCGGAAGGCACATCTATCGAGGGCATTCTGGGCCAGGCGCATCCGCACCCGCGAGCGTACGGCACGTTTCCGCGCATTTTGCGCAAGTACGTCCACGACGAAAAACTTCTCACTTTGCCGGACGCGATTCGCAAGTTTTCATCTTTGCCTGCGCAGCGAATGGGACTCACCGATCGCGGCGTCCTGAAACTGGGGATGTGGGCCGATATCGTTATCTTCGACCCAGAGAAAGTACACGACGTGGCGACGTTCGAGAATCCGAACCAATTATCGGTGGGAATGGACTACGTGCTCGTAAATGGAGTCCCGGTGATCGAGGACGGCAAGATGACCAACGCGCTGCCGGGAAAAGTTCTGCGCGGCCCGGGCTTCGGCAAGGAATAACCGCGCCTCAAGCGCCGGCGGCCTTGCCCTGATACATCGGCGCAAAAACTTCCGTTGCAAAAGCTTCGATCGACGTCGGCGTCGTGTTCTCCGCCGAGCGCGGTTCGAGCGCCTTCATCCATCCGTTGTTCAAGGAATCGATCTTCTCGACCATCAATTTCACCGCGCTCGTCGACATGCCCATCTGCTTCATGGCCATCTCCACGGCAAAGCCTGGAAACTGAGAGTAGCCCAGACTCGGTTTGCCGATGGCGTTGCCAAACGCAGTCGCCGTTTCTTTCATGCTGACCTCGCGCTGGCCAAGCAATTCGCGCGTCGTCTTGCCCGTGAACTTGAGCTGCAGCAGTGCATCGGCGGCGTAAGCGCCAATGTCGCGCGTCGCAATTTGCGCGAGCGCCAAATCGCTCTTCAGCAATCCGCCCATCGTGCCCATGGTTTGAATAATTTTCACCTGCATTAAATTATTCTCCATGAAGTACGTAGGCCGCAGGATCAGCGCATTGAGATTCGCGATCTGTTGAATCTTCTCCTCGAATGAATGGAGGCCGTTCACAGGCCCGACTCGTTCCGGCTTGTCCGCGCCGATGCTGCTGAGGCAGACGGCGTGCGAAACGCCGGTTTTCTCAATTGCGGCGGCCAGTGAATCCGTGATGCGTTCCTGATCGCCGCGAAAATCTTCGACGCGATAATCCGACGACAGCATCGCGTACACAGCACGCGCCCCGTCAAAGGCTTTGGTCAGCGCTGCGGTATCTTTGACATCGGCGACGAACGCCTCCGCGCCCTTGGCCGCAAATCGATCGAGCCGCTCCTTGGTGCGCGCGATGACGCGAACTTTCTCGCCCTTCGCGAGCAAAGTATCCGCGATCACGCTTCCCGTATGCCCTGTCGCTCCAGTGATAACGTACATGTGATCCTCCCGCGTGCCCGAGCAGTCTTCTCGTTCGGATGCGTGCGCCGCGGCGCACGTTTTACATCATCGGAATCTTCACGCCCGACTTGCGCGCAAACTCAATCGCTTCCGGATATCCAGCGTCCACATGCCGCGCCACGCCAATCCCGGGATCGTTCGTCAGCACCCGCTCGATGCGCGCCGCCATTTCTTTCGTTCCGTCGGCAACGGTCACTTGGCCGGCGTGCAGCGAATATCCGATCCCCACGCCGCCGCCATTGTGAATCGAGACCCAGCTCGCCCCGCTGGCCGTGTTCAGCATGGCATTGAGCAATGGCCAATCGGCGACCGCATCCGAGCCATCTTTCATGGATTCCGTCTCGCGGTAAGGCGAAGCTACCGAGCCGCAATCCAGATGATCGCGGCCGATCACGATGGGCGCCTTCAATTCGCTGCGCGCCACGAGCTCATTCAGCGCCAACCCGAATTTGTCGCGCTCGCCATAACCGAGCCAGCAAATGCGCGCCGGATATCCCTGGAAACGCACGCGCTTCTGCGCCAGTTTGATCCAGCGCGTGAGCACTTCATCGTGCGGAAACATTTCCAACACCAACTGATCGGTGCGATGTATGTCGGAGGGCTCGCCGGAAAGCGCCGCCCAGCGGAAGGGCCCGCGTCCTTCACAGAACAGCGGGCGAATATAGGCGGGCACGAAACCCGGAAAATCGTAAGCGTTTTTCACTCCCTGCTGAAACGCGAACGTACGAATGTTATTTCCGTAATCAAACGTTACGGAGCCGAGTTTCTGCAAAGCCAGCATGCTTTCCACATGCATAGCAATCGATTCAAGAGAGCGTTTCTTGTAGCCCTCCGGATCGCTCTTGCGCAATTCAATCGCTGCTTCGGCGCTCACACCGCGGGGCACGTAGCCGTAAAGCGGATCATGCGCGCTGGTCTGGTCGGTGAGCAAATCCGGCACAACACCTCGTCGCGCCAGCTCCGGCACCACATCAGCGCAATTGCCGACCAGCCCGACGGAAGTCGCCTCGCGCTTGCGAATCGCGTTCTTCAAAATACGCAGCGCTTCATCGAGATCGTTCACCATCACGTCGCAATAGCCGGTCTTCACGCGTCGTTTGATCCGCTCCGGGTCAACGTCAATGCCCAGAAACGCCGCGCCGTTCAACGTCGCCGCAAGCGGTTGCGCCCCGCCCATGCCGCCCATCCCGCCGCTGGCAATCAGCTTGCCGGCCAGATCGCCGCCAAAATGTTTTCGCCCCGCAGCGGCAAACGTCTCGTAAGTGCCCTGCAAAATCCCCTGCGTCCCGATATAAATCCAGCTTCCCGCGGTCATCTGTCCGTACATCATCAAGCCCGCGCGATCCAGCGCGTCAAACTGCTCCCAGTTGCTCCAGTGTCCAACGAGATTGGAATTGGCAATCAGAACGCGCGGCGCATAATCGTGCGTTTGAAAAATCCCCACCGGCTTGCCGGATTGCACCAGCAAAGTCTCGTCGGCGCTCAGCGTCTTCAGCGATTTCACAATGGCGTGATAACATTCCCAATTTCTCGCCGCCTTGCCGCGCCCGCCGTAAATAATCAGTTCGTCCGGCTTCTCGGCCACCTCAGGGTCGAGGTTGTTCATCAACATGCGCATCGCGGCTTCCTGCTGCCAGCCGCGGCAGGAGCGCGTGGTGCCGCGCGGTCCGCGCACCACCGGCGCAGCCGCCCGATCCGCGTCCGCGATTTTTTCCATGGAGCAGCCTCCGCAAGCCATCTTAGCGCAGGCTAACGGGGATGTCATAGCGCGGGAGAATCAGCCGGGGCAGAGAATCGCGGTGAAGAAGGGCGTGCGGTGACGATCCAAGAACTCGACACTGTCACGCTTGCGAACCGCGTCGTATGGCGCGAATTTGCGCGCGTTGCGTGCGACGCGCGGAGTGGGTAACATTGCATTGAAAGCTATGGCTTACCCCTCCGTCACAAAGTGCTTTCTTGACGCCGTCGATCGCTACGCGTGCCCTCGCGCGCAGATGTCCAAAGCCAACGGCGTTTGGACATCTATTAGCGCCGGCGAAATGCTGCGCCGCGTGGCTGGTCTTGCGAAGGCTTTGACCATGCTGGGAGTGAAGCCGGGCGACCGCGTGGCCTTGGTATCGCCGAATCGTCCCGAATGGCACATTGCGGACTTCGCGATCCAGGGAATCGGCGCAGTACATGTTCCTCTCTATTTCAACGAATCGCCCGACCGCATGGTTTACATCATCAATGACTCAGGATCGAAAATCGCCATTGCCGCGGGGGCAGAGCAGGCGCGCCGTTTGGTCGCCTGCCGCGACCGCTTCACTTCCGTCGAGCAAATCATCGCGGTTTCGCCTCCGCCCGGACTCAGCGGCGAAATTTTGCATTATGACGCGCTAATCGCCACGGCCGGCGACTCCGAGATTGCCGAATACCGCCGCACCGCCGAGAAAGTCACTTCCGATCAGCTCGCTTCCATCATCTACACCTCCGGCACCACTGGCGAACCGAAAGGCGTGATGCTCACGCACTCGAATCTGACCTCGAATGCCCTCGACGGTCTCGGCGAGACTGAGATCGGACCCGGCGATCTCGGCCTTTCGTTCCTGCCGCTGTCGCACGTTTACGAGCGCGCCATCGATTACGGCTATATCTTTCGCGGCGTTCCGGTCGCGTATGTCGAGCGCATGGAGGATGTTTCGCAGGCTCTTCTCGAAGTCCATCCCACAATCGTTGCGGCTGTCCCGCGCTTTTTTGAAAAGGTGTACTCGAACATTTTCGAAAAGGCGCGTCGCGAGACAGGTATCAAGCGCGGCATTTTCGAATGGGCTACTCGCGTAGCGAGAGCTGCAACGCCGTGGCGCGCCTACGGACGCTCCATATCTCCCTGGACAAAACTGCAGTGGGAAGTCGCCAACACTCTCGTGTACTCCAAGATTCGCGCAGGTCTCGGGGGCCGCGTGAAGATGTTCTCTTCGGGAGGATCGCCGCTCGCCGTGGATCTGGCCGAGTTCTTCGCGGCGATCGACGTGCCCATCCTTCAGGGCTACGGGCTGACTGAAACTTCGCCGGTCGTCACTGCGAATGTCGCCAAGGCCAACAAAGTAGGCACCGTCGGCCGGCCGATTCCCAACGTCGAAGTGCGGATCGCCGACGATGGCGAAATTCTCGTTCGTGGCGCCTGCGTTATGCAGGGCTACTATCGCAAGCCAGATCAGACGCGCGAGACGTTCACGGCGGATGGTTGGTTGCGCACCGGCGATATTGGCCACCTCGACGCCGACGGATTCCTGGTCGTCACCGATCGCAAGAAGGAGCTGCTGAAAACCGCCGCAGGAAAATTCGTCGCGCCGCAGCCGATTGAGAATCGGCTGAAGAGCAGCCCTTACGTCACGAACGCGATGGCCGTAGGCGAGCGCCACAAATTCGTGAGCGTTCTTCTGGTTCCCAATTTCGACGCCGTGGCGGCAAAGGCGCGCGAAGTGGGCCACGAGCTGCCG
Source organism: Candidatus Acidiferrales bacterium (assembly GCA_036833535.1). GTDB lineage: Bacteria > Acidobacteriota > Terriglobia > Acidiferrales > UBA7541 > Palsa-147. The sequence continues at coordinate 17,231 of DAITPO010000033.1, forward strand.
CCGCGGGAGGACTTCGCCGCGGATCCGTGGGTCCAAGATCTGTTCTCAAGCGAGCTCGATCGCCTGACCAAAGATCTGGCGCAATACGAAAGGCCTAAGCGGTTCGCGCTGATTCCCGAGGATTTCACCGTGGCCAGCGGTGAGCTTACCTTTACGCTGAAACTGAAGCGGCGCGTCATTGAACAGCGTTACCGCGACATCATCGAAGGAATCTACGCCGACGTCGAAGAGGCGCGCCCCCAGCAACTTTCCTGAAGTTTGCCGCGCGTCGCGCTAAACTGTCGGCAGGAGAAAGCTCATGTCGGATCAACTGGTCATTGCGGGCCGCGCATTCCAATCGCGGCTCATCGTCGGAACGGGGAAATATCGCAGCTTTCAGGAAATGGCGCGCGCGCATGAAGCCTCCGGCGCCGACATGGTTACTGTCGCGGTGCGGCGCGTGAATCTGACCGATCGCTCGAAGGAATCGCTGCTCGATTATATTGACCGCCAGAAACTCTTCATTCTTCCAAACACCGCTGGTTGCTATTCCGCTGACGAAGCGATTCGCACGGCGCGTCTCGGCCGCGAAGTCGGTCTCTCGGAATGGGTCAAGCTCGAAGTGATCGGCGACGAGCAGACTCTCTTTCCCGAAACTGAAGAACTCGTCCGCGCCACGAAGATTCTCGTGAAAGAAGGATTCATCGTGCTGCCCTACACCAGCGACGACCTAATCGTCGCGCGCAAGCTGATTGACGCAGGCGCCGCAGCCGTGATGCCTCTCGGCGCGCCGATCGGTTCCGGCATGGGCATTCAGAACGTCGCGAATCTTCGCATTCTCCGCGAGCGCATCACCGAAGTCCCGCTCATCGTGGACGCTGGAGTAGGCACCGCCTCGGACGCGACGGTTGCGATGGAACTGGGCGCCGACGGCGTGCTGATGAACACCGCCATCGCGGGCGCGCAAGAACCTGTGCTGATGGCCGAAGCCATGCGCGAAGCCGTAAGCGCCGGCCGCAAAGCGTACTTGGCCGGCCGCATTCCGAAGAAACTCTACGCCACAGCCTCAAGCCCGCTAACGGGCGTCGTTCGATAATCCGACCGTAGGGCCCGTGCTTTAGCCGGGCCTCTTCAAGCAAGATTGCGTCACAAAGGACTGTCCGCACTTACTCGCGGTGCCGCAGGATCAATCCATCGAATTCGTCATCGGAACAGCACATGCCAAAGCACATCCACACACCCATGCACAATCGCGCCCGGAACGAGCGACCCGGTCTTCATCCACGCCAATCCGTAGAAAATTCCCGCAATCGTAGCCAGGATCACGTATTTCCAATTCGGATACGGCGCATGCAGAATGTGCGAGAATCCGAAAATCACAGCGGCAACGGCCAGTCCCGCCCACTGATTCCGAAACGTCCGCGCCAGCAAATTCTGTAGCAAGCCGCGAAATAGAAATTCCTCAGGCCACGCCGTAAAAACCAAAATCCCCACCGCCATGAGCGGCACCGAGCGAAGCCGCTCGAGCGATGGCTCCCAGTGAATAAATCCAATGGCTTCGCCCAGCGGAATCGCGATCACCGTAAAAAGCAGAAGATTCACGCCAACAGCCTTCGCGAATCCAGTGCGCCACTCAATCGCATAACCAATTCCGGGAAGCCGACGCGCGAAGATAAACGCGGCCAGTCCCGCGTTCACTGCCAGTAGAATCGTCAACGTATGCGTCAACGGCGGCGGAAATGGAAACAGCCGGTAAATCCATCGGAATATCACCGGCAGCCCGATGACGAGCAAGGCGGCGTAGTCGAGCAGGGAACTCCGATTGCCCGCTGGGCCCACGGCGAGCAGCAGAGTGGGAATCAGCACATACGCCGCGCCAAGCAGCTCGATTTTCCAGTCTTCAGCAACGCCCAATGCATACATTGCATACGCACCCAGCGGCAACAGCGCAGCGAGCGCGGCGCCACGGGTTCCCAAGCGCGCCATCAGACGCTCCCGGAGCCTTGGCGCAGCGGCGAGTAAGTAGCCCGCCAGCAGAATCCCACAGACCGCCATCGCGAGCACAAATCGCCAGCCGCCGAATCCCATTCGCAGGCCGAGAAGCACGCCTGTTGCCAGCAGCGCGGCCCAGACCGCGAGCGCGGCTCCAAGATTCAGTTCATGCGTTCGAGTCGATTCCAGCATCGGTCGAGATTTTACTTTACGTCCGCACTTTCTTCCGCGGAACTTGATTTGCGCGCGAGCCTCCGCCATTCTGGTCGCACTTGCCGGCGATGGGTGACGCGAAAGCCAACAGACTCTCCTACATCGACTGGATGCGCGGCCTCGCCTGCGTCCTGATGTTCCAAACTCATTGCTACGATTCCTGGTTGGGCGGGCCGGCCCGCGATACGAAATTTTTCCAGCTATCGCAGCTCGGCGGCACTCTTCCCGCGCCGCTGTTCCTTTTTCTCGCCGGCATTTCCTTCGCTCTGGTCACAGATCGCCTGCGCCAGAAGAATCTCTCCTCGAACGAAATCGCCAAGACCACCATCCTCCGCGGCGCGGAAATCTTCGGTCTCGGCTTGCTCTTCCGCGTTCAGGAATTCATTCTCGGCTATCCCTGGTCGCCGTGGACGGATCTGCTGCGCGTCGACGTGCTCAACACGATCGGCTTCTCGATGATGCTGATGGGCGCCGTTTGCTGGCTCACTCGAAAGCGAGTAACCAATATCCTCCTCGCCATCGCCGCCGCCACCGGAATTGCCATGGCTACGCCGCTGATCTGGACCACTGCGCGGCCCCGCTGGCTGCCGTGGTATCTCGAGTCCTACCTGAACGGCGTCCACACCTTCGACAAGCCGCAGCCGTGGCTCTTTCCGCTGTTTCCCTGGGCCGCATTCTCATTCGCTGGACTCGCTATCGGCTTCGTTATCTTTAGCAACTGGACGCGCAAGAATGAAGCTCTCGCGTTCGGCATCTTCGGCGGCACGGGCCTGCTGCTCTACAAACTATCGCTCTGGCTCGACGCTCGCCCCACACAGCTCTATTCGACCTACGATTACTGGCACACCAGCCCAGATTTCTTCCTCGCGCGCCTCGGCGTGCTGCTCATAATTCTCTTTGGCACGTACGCCTGGTGCCGCTGGGGATTAGCGAATTTGGGTTTCAGTCCGATCATCCAACTCGGACAAACTTCGCTACTGGTCTACTGGGTGCACATCGAGTTCGTCTACGGCCGCTTCTCAATTCTCGCCAAGCGCGCGCAAACCATCACAACCGCGTCCATCGGTTTGCTCATCATATTTCTCGCCATGGTCGGCCTGTCAATTCTGCGCACGCGCATGAAGGGCAAGGGCGCCGAGATCCTCGCTTATTTCCGGCGACGGCCTGTGCCGTCAACTCAGCCATGACGCCTCGACTCAGACGCGGTTGCGGCATCCTTGGCGAAGGGAGATTCGCCGCGCGCGTTACCGCACTAGCGCTCGCTGCTGCCATTGCACACGCAACCTTTGCGCGACCCCAAACCTCGCAAAAGCCCGCCGCGAAGGATGCAATCTCCGTTCAGAGCGCTCTCGCCGAGTCCATCAAGCGCGCCCAGGACATCGCCGATCCGCCGCAAAAATCCGCCGCGCTAGCCAAAATCATCGAAGTTCAAATCAAGCTGGGCCGCCTCGCCGAAGCCCACCAGACTATCTGGCTGATCCCCAGCAGCGAAGACCGCGCTCGCGCCTTCTCTCAGGTAGCCTTCGCCGAAGCGGAAGCCGGCAAACTCGACGCCGCCTTCGCCACCGCCGATCTCGCCACGCGCGGCGAAGCCACCGGCCTGAAAGTTCCGCTCAGCGAGCAGCAGCAGCGCGATTACAAGAACATGGTGCTGCGAGGAATTGCCGCCGCCCGCGCCACCGCCGGAGATGTCGAAGGAGTCCGCCGCGCCGAATCCGCCGCAATCCTCTCCGGCGACATCGCCAACAAGTTCCTCCATGAAATCGCCCGCGCCCAAGTGAAATCCGGCGACATCTCCGCCGCAGAAAAATCCTTCGCCGAGTACATTCGCTCCATGCCCGATTCCGGCGCGTCCACCGACGCGGCCAGCCAAGCCGCTGCCTCGGTCGCCGCCGCGCAACTCGAATTCGGCGATTTCGCGGGCGTTCTCTCCTCCGCAGCTCGCGTGCGCGACGGCGCGGCGCAAGCCACGATTCTCGCTGGCGCCGCCAAAGCGCAAGCCGAACACGGCGACCGCGCCGCAGCAACTGCAACCATCGCCAAGGCCCTGGCCGCGGCTCAGGCCTATCGCGATCTCTATGGCTACGACAAAAGCCGCGCGTTCCTCGAAATTGCCAGAGCGCAATCAGCCCTAGCCGATTTTCATGGCGCGCAAGAAACAGCCCGCCAAATTTCCGATGGCTTCACCAAGAATCAGGCGTTCACAGCGATCGCCATCGCGCAAGCCCGCGCAGGCGACGTCTCCGGCGCGATGCAAACCACGAATTCCATCACCAACGACGCTGCCGCCACAAATCGCGAGGACGCCATCAAAGAGATCGCCGTCGCTCAAGCCGACGAGGGAAACATAGCGGGCGCCCGCTCCACAGTGGCGCAACTTCCCGCCGGCTACGATACGAACACAGTCACCGCCGCCATCGCCGTCGCACAGGCTCGCGCGGGAGATTACAAATCAGCCCTAGCAACCTCGGATCAATTGCCGGAGAGCGATCGCCGCGCCTGGGCTCTCAGAATTTTCGCCGTCCGCGGCATCGCGCGCGTTCAAAGCGAAGCAGGCGACGCCGCCGGCGCCAAAGAGTGGATCGCCACGCTCAACGCTCCCGCGCTCGAGACCAGCGCCCTACTTGGTGTGGCCGAAGGCTTGTCGCAGGGAAAATAAATTTCAAGGCTGGGTTGATTACGGTTGTTCGGCGGGCGGACTCTTCTTTGCGTTTGAATCCTCGTCCGAAGTAGCTTCCGGCGTTTTGGCCGGCAACTTGAATATCAACTCACCGGGCCGTGCCAATCCCATTTCCTGCCGCGCAATTTCCTCGATGGCTTCCGGATCGGATTTCAGGTCCTTCACGCGATCTTGCAACTGCCGATTCTCGTCGTTGAGCTTGGAAATTTCCTTGCGAATCTCGGCAGCTTCCCGCTGCGATCGGCGCATCGCCAGCACGCCATGCGTTCCAAAAATATCCTGTACCACCAAAAGCGCCAATCCAGTCCACAGAAACGCCGCCGCATTCTCGCGGAAAAATTTCCGAAGCTGCATCCCGAACGACATCACCCGCTGATCCACTTCTGAGCCTCCCCCGCCATCTGGTGCGCCGCTTTCTCCGAAGTCGATTCCGAATAAATCCGCACCAGCGGTTCCGTCCCCGAAGGCCGCATCAAAACCCAATCGCCGCCCTCAAAAATCAGCTTGAGCCCGTCGAGGCGGTTCATTCCAACCACGCGACGCCCGCCCAGCTCCTTCGGTTCGGCCGCTAATTTATCGTGGAGTCGCCGCTGCACGTCCTCCTGAAGATGAATGTTGACGCGAATCGGCCAATACTCCCTGCCGACCTCCCGGAACAACTTCGCGCGCTGTTCCGCAAGCGATGTTCCTCGCGCCGCGATCATTTCGGCGACCAGCAGGCAAGCCAGAATTCCATCCTTCTCTGGCACATGCCCTCGTATGGTCAACCCGGCACTTTCTTCTCCGCCGATGGCGATTTTATCCTGCGCGATGAACTCGCCGACGTACTTGAAGCCAACTGGTGTCTCGTAGAAAGGCACGCCGTGCTTTTTCGCCACCGCATCCACCAGGTTCGTCGTAGCCACGCTCCGCGAAGCGCCAAGTTTCCAACCGCGCGACTCGATCAAATAATCGAAGAGCAGCGCGAGAATGTGATTCGGTGAAACAAAAGTTCCGTCGCGATCGAGAATCCCGTAGCGATCCGCATCTCCATCGGTAGCCAACCCCGCCAGCGCCTTTTTCTCGTGCACCGCCTTTCGCAATGGCCCGAGATTTTCTTCCGACGGATCCGGTCCCGTCCCTTCGAACAACACATCCCGCTCGCAGCGAATTTCCGTAACGGCAATGCCATGGTCCGCGAGCACGCGATCAAGCCATCCAGCGCCGCAGCCATGCACCGCGTCGCAAACAAATCCCGCCGTCGCTTTCCGAAGCGTGTCGAACCGGACCAGCTCAGCGAGCCTCGCCAGATAAGCGTCGCGAATCTGCACGCGTTCGAATGAATCGCCTGATGCCGCCTCCGGCTCTGCAAATTCATCCGGCGCGAACCGCGCCGCCCGCGCCTCGATATCGTGCGTAATCTCCGGCAGCGCCGGTCCGCCATTCGGCCCTGAAAATTTCAGCCCGTTATAATCCGCAGGATTGTGGCTCGCGGTGATATTCACGGCGCCGTCGATCTTGCGCCGCACCATCTCGTAAGCAATCGCCGGCGTCGGCGCTGAGCTGTCGCAGAGAAGCACTGCGCAGCCGCGCGCCTGCAACACCCGCGCCGCCGCCGATGCAAAGGCATCCGAAAAGCAGCGCGTGTCATACCCAACCAAAATTTGCGGTGATCTGTTCTTGCTGCGCACATGATCGGCAATCGCCGCGGCCACCCGCCGCACCCCGGCGAAAGTAAAATCATCGGCCATGATGCCGCGCCAACCGGAAGTGCCGAAATGGATCGCGTTTCCCATCGTCCGCCGCTATTGTATCGTGCAGCGCAACCGTAGGGGAGGGTCTTCAGACCCTAGCGCCTTTCGGCCCCGCTAAAGGCTGAGCGCAACCGCGACGAAGAAGACGGTTCATGACGCGATTTGTAATAGTCCTGACAACCTGCAGCTCGCAAAAGGAAGCGAAAAAACTCGCGCGCTCGCTTGTGGACCGCCGCCTAGCAGCTTGCGTGAACATCCTCACCGCGCGCGTCGAATCGATTTTCCGTTGGAAGGGCCGCACTGAGTCCGCGAAGGAATTCCTGCTGGTGATCAAGACTTCCCGGCGCCACTTCGCCGCGTTGCGCCGCGAGATCGAGCGCCTGCACAGCTATGAGGTCCCCGAAATCATCGCTCTGCCAATCACTGCAGGCTCGCCCAAATATCTCCGCTGGCTCGAAGAATCCGTCCGGAAAAAGCCGCGCGCCTAAACTCCTGCGAGAGCGTGCTCCAAATCGGCGATTAAGTCTTCGACGTCCTCGATGCCCACTGAAATCCGAATCAATCCATCGGTGATGCCAATCTCCAGCCGACGCTCCGCGGGAATCGAAGCATGAGTCATCAGCGCCGGAAGCGAAATCAAAGTCTCCACTCCGCCAAGACTTTCGGCCAAGGAGCACAATTTCACGCGATTGAGCAAACTCCGCGCGGCCTCCAGGCTCCCCACGTCGAACGAAATCATGGCGCCAAATCCGCGCTGCTGCCGCTTCGCAATCTCATGCTGCGGATGCGAAGCCAATCCCGGATACACCACGCGCTTCACCTTGCGATGCCCCTCGAGATACTTCGCGATCGCCATTCCATTGGCATCGTGCCGTTCCATGCGCACCGCCAGCGTCTTCACGCCTCGCGATACGAGGAAGCAATCCATCGGTGCCAACCCGGCACCCGCCGAGCGCTGAATAAAGTAAATTTTCTCCGCATCCTCCGCGCGTGTCAGCACCACGGCGCCGCCGGTGCAATCACTATGCCCGTTGAGATATTTGGTCATCGAATGCACCACGATATGCGCCCCAAACGAAAGCGGCTGCTGCAAATAAGGGCTCAGAAATGTATTGTCCACCACCAGCGTCAGCCCGCGATCTTTCGCCAGCCGTCCAGCAGCCGCCAAATCCGTCACAATCATCGTCGGATTCGTCGGCGTCTCCACGTAGAGCATTTTGGTATTCGGCCGTAGCGCCCGCGTGACCTTCTCCATCGACGACGTATCCACATAGCTGAACTCCATCCCGAACTGCACCAAAAGCTGGGTGGTCAATCGAAATACGCCGCCATAAACCGACTCTGAGAGCACGCAATGATCCCCGGGCCGCAGCAAGCGAAACACGGAATCAATTCCCGCCATCCCGGACGAAAAAACATACGCCGCCGAGCCGCCTTCCAATTTCGCGATGCAGCGCTCGAGCGCCTTGCGGTTGGGATGATTCGTGCGCGCATAGTCGTAGCCCTTGTTCTGTCCCAGCGCTTCCTGCACGTAGGTGGACGTTTGATAGATAGGCGCAACGATGGACCCGGTTGTCGGGTCCGGCTCCTGCCCCACATGAATCGCGTCAGTCGAAAATCCCATCGAGCTTTCTCCTTACTCTCCCGGTCGAGTCATGCAGCGTCGGGCGCCGGCAAATCGCCGGCGTAAATTCGCTCTGGCGCTCAGTGCCACACTTCACCGCTTGCGAAACGCTCTCAAATTGCGCAAACTTGTCGGGTAATCGTGCGGGTCACGCGCCACGTCGCGCAGCAGCAAGCGCGTCGAAAATAGCGCAGACGCAGAGGGCAGTCAAACCACTCGCCCGGTTGCTGTCGAGCATGTCCGATACCCCAACCCGCGTCCCTCTTCATCCGATGCGAACAAGCATCTCAAGATTCGCAACGCTTTCGTGTTCTGCCTTCCTGGTGTTTGCCGTTTTCGCCATCAGCGCGTCGGCGGCCATGCATCCGGCTCATGCGCAGCCGCAATCCCAGCCGTCACAGCCAAGCCAGTCTCAAGACCAAAAGGCCGATCAGGACCAGACTCCGGCGGCCCAGAGCGGCAAAAACGTTCCGGACAAACCACCTGTTGATCCCAAAGCGAAAAAAGACAAAAAATCCGACGAGCCACCCGAGTCCAAGCTGCACATCACCGTCGTCTCGGCCGAGAACAACAAGCCCGTCGGCAGCGCCAGCGTCTATATTCGTTATCCCGAAGGCAAAACCTTCTTCACGCGCAAGGACAAGGAAGCTGAGGAGAATTTCAAGACCAATCAAGATGGCAGCGTAAAAGTTCCCAGCGTCCCGCGCGGCAAAATCCTGATTCAGGTGATAGCTCCCGGCTGGCACACGTATGGCAAGTGGTACGACATCGATAAAGACGAAGTCGAGATTCAGATCAAACTCGAGAAGCCTCCGCACTGGTACTAATCTCGCTCTTCTTTTCTTCTTGCCGGAACTTTCTGGCCTGCTTCGAAGCAGCCGCTCCCTTGATCCGGCAGATCCAGTTCTACGGCGGAGCGAAAACACTTTCAATCTCAAGTAATGCCTGAATTTTTCTGGCGCGCGGACGTAGAACATCCCGCCTGCGAGAGCGATGCACAATCATAGTGCAAAATGCATTTCGCACCGGATTTGCGGCCCGTTTTTGCCGTGCGACGTTCGATTTCCACAAACTTTTCAACAAAACTGTTGAAAACTTTCGCACACTCTACACTGAACAAACTTCATCCTGGGTCGATTCGGCAATTGAATTGCCTTCCTTCGAACCTAATTGTCATTTTCGGCGCGTCGGCACGTCCTTCTGCGCGTCGAGGACACCGGTTCCATACAATGAAACTACGGCAGCGTGCTGATGTTCATGACCGTGATATGATTTATTTGCGTCCTACGAGTTCCGGGCTCCAATGAAAACTTTGATCGTCAACGCGGATGACTTCGGATTTACGCCCGGCGTGAATGAGGGGATCCTGCGCGCGTTCCGCGAGGGAATTCTGACCAGCACGACCATCATGGCCAACGGGCCGGCCTTCGATGACGCCGTAGCTCGCACCCGCGACTGCCCGGAAATCGACGTCGGCTGCCATCTTGTACTGGTCGGCGGTAAATCGGTCGCGCCGCCGGAAGAAATCCCTTCGCTGGCGAAGCGCGACGGCGATCTACCGAAGTCGCTCTTTGAACTCACCTGCCGCCTCTGGAGCGGCATGGTTCAGGAAGCCGACATCGAGCGCGAATTCCGCGCGCAGGTCGAGCGGGTGATCGCCGCCGGGATTACGCCCTCTCATCTGGACACTCACAAGCACACTCACGCGCATCCCGCGGTCATGAACGCGCTCTTCCGCAGCGCCAAGGAATTCAAGATCCTACGAGTGCGCATGCCCTTCGAACGCGGCGCTTTGCGCGGCACCCCCTCATCCCCGTCTGGCGGCAGCTCCATCACTCAGCGCATGCTCGCTTCGGCCGCCGGAATGGCCGCCCCCGCGTTCCGCCGCGGCCTGAGGGAATACAATCTGCGCTCGCCCCAGCATTTTTTCGGCGTGGCATTGACGGGACACTTGAAAAGCGCCGCGCTGAAGCATTTGATCGAGACCTTGCCCGAAGGCACCAGCGAAATTGTCTGCCATCCCGGAGTGTGCGATGCGGAGCTAGAGCGGTCCGAGACGCGGCTGAAGAAGCAACGCGAAGTCGAGCTCGAGGCCCTGACGGATCCTGCCATCCTCGGCGCAGTTCGAGAGCAGCAAGTGCACTTAGCTCCGTACAGGGAGCTAGACTAGTGACCGACAGTCGCGCAATTTCGCCGAAATATTCCGTCGTCGTGCCCCTTCACAACGAGGAAGCCAGCATCCGAGAGCTTTATACCCGTCTGAACGACGTGATGACCGGACGTTTCGAACCAGTGGAATTCATTTTCGTCGACGACCATAGCACCGATCGGACTTCCGAGATTCTTTCTGAGCTTGCCAGCTTTGACCGCCGCGTAACCGCGCTGCGTCTTAAGCGCAATTACGGCCAGACCACCGCTCTCGCGGCTGGCTTCGATAACGCTTCCGGCGAGATCATTCTCTCCATGGACGGCGATCTGCAGCACGATCCCGCCGACATTCCGCGGATGCTCGAATCCTTCGAGAGCAATGACGCCGATATCGTCAGCGGTTGGCGCGAAAAGCGCGTAGATAATTTCCTCTTGCGCCGCCTGCCGTCGCGGATAGCAAATTGGATGATGGCCAAGCTTTCCGGCGTGGATATCCACGATTTCGGCACCACCTTCAAGGTCTATCGCCGCGAGACCATCAAAGACATTCGCCTCTACGGTGAACTTCACCGCTTCATCCCGGCGCTGGCCGCGTGGAATGGCGCCAAGGTCGTCGAGGTTCCCATACGCAATATCGTCCGCCCCGGAGGTCATTCGCACTACGGTCTCTCGCGCACCGTGCGGGTTTTCTTCGACCTGCTCACGATCCGCTTCCTGCTGCGCTACATGACGCGCCCGCTGCACTTCTTCGGTCCACCGGGTTTTCTTGCCAGCGCGGCCGGCTTCGCGATTCTTTTGTTCCTGCTGATTGACAAAGCGGCGTACAACGTCCAGATTTTCCAGCAGCACGGGCCGCTGCTGGTTCTCGGCATGATTCTTTTCTTGTTCGGCTTGCAAGTTTTGGCGGTGGGCTTGGTGGGCGAGCTTCTAACTCGTACGCACTTCGAAGGCCACGACAAGCCCATCTATCGCATCGAACGAATTGTAGGGTCAAATCGCGTGGCCGCCGCCCGCCATTCGTGATCCGGGATTCGCTGCTCTCGGCATTTGCCGGCGACGAAGCAGCGCACTCGGGAAGGAGAGCGATTTATGCGCAAGAAATTTCTCATCGCCATCGGCTGCTTCGCCCTCGCGGCCGTGGTTTGGGCTTCGAACGATCCTTGGAAGGACAAGCCCTATCAGCAATGGGACTCCAAGGATCTCCAAAAAATCTTCCAGGACTCGCCGTGGGCTCACCTTGTCCGTGTCGACGCGCCATGGGCGGGCGGCGGAGGCGGCGACGATTCCACGTTACCCGCGGGTAGCGGTGGTCCCGGCGGACGCAGCATGGGAGGCACTTCGGCCGGCGGAGGCGGGAATGCAGGCAGCGACATGGGCGGAGGCGGCGGAGGAACGGCCACTTTCCTGGTGCGCTGGATTTCCTCGCGCACGTTTCGAGAGGCGATGATCCGCGATCGCGTTTTGCGCTCCCAGTTGACCGAGGCCGATGCCCAGACCGAACTGGCCAAGCCCGTGGAGGGATATGAAGTTGTCGTCACTGGGCCGGACATGAAGCCTTTTCAGAGCCTGGATGAGGATACGCTTAAGAAGGCCGCGGTTCTCACTCCCAAACGCTCCAAGACCAAGCTCACTCCGACCGCGGTTCGCATTCAGAAGACTCAGGACGGCAGCAAAGTGGCCGGCGTCCTATACATTTTTCCGGTGAAATCGGACAACGGCGAAGCCACGATCGGCACGGACGAGAAGAGCGTGGATTTCTCCTGCAGCGCTGGGAAATTTACGCTGAAGTGGAGTTTTGACGTTTCGAAGATGGCCGATAGCCAGGGCCGCGACCTGTAAAATGAAGTGTCGCGAGGGACGGGCCCAGTCGCTCGTGCAAGTGCGGTCGAAGTGATCTTGCCATCAAATCAAAGGAGCATCGAATGAAGATACTCGCACGGTTTGTTCTGGCGGCTCTTGCGGTCGTGGCAATCACTCCAGGGCTCGTCGCGCAGCGCGGCATGTTTCAGGCGCCGGATTTCCAGGGAATGTGGAACCCGGTCGTGGGATCGGGCGGCACGTACGAGACGCAATCCAAGTCGGGAGAAAAATCGCAGATGGATATTTTTCTCCTCGGGAAGGATTCTGCCGGCGGCAAGGATGCGTACTGGATGGAGATCGTGACGAGCGATCGAAAGAATCCCAGCACTCCTTTCATTATCAAATCGCTTTACTCGTTCGATGGCGGCACGATGGAGATCTCCAAGACGGTGATCCAGATGGGTGGGCGGCCTCCGATGGAGGTTCCCATGCAGGCAACCGCCTCAAAGAAAATCACCGTGGATGTTCGCAAGAAGGGAACCAATCTCGGCACGGAGACGATTACAACTCCGGCCGGCGAATTCGCTTGCGAGCACTGGCGTTCGGAGGAAGGGAACGACATGTGGCTCTCGGCGCAGGTCCCGCCGTACGGCCTGGTTAAGAACAACTCCAAGGACGGCGCGTCGACGGTCCTAGTTCACGTGATCACCGGCGCGAAAGACAAGATCGTCGGTACGCCACAGCCGATGATGGCTAGGTAGACCGCCTCCCGGCAATATAAGCTTCAATTGATAGCCCTCTCTCTCGCTTTTTCCGCAGAGCGCGAAGGCCGCATCGGCTCTCGTCGCCGAGACGCGTAAAAATCGATTGCAGCTATCCAATTTTCCCATGCACGCGCCGCGTCGCATCCGGGTGATAATTCTGGCGTCCCCGGAGAAAATTGCGAATGCCGCTGTCTGAAGACAAGTTTTGCCGTGCGCGTGTCATCGAACGCCAGGACTTCGCCTCCGATCTCTGGAAGATCCGCATCGAGCCGGAGGCGCCATTTCGATTTGCAGCCGGGCAATACGCCACGCTGGGTGTGCGTTCGGGCGATAAGCTGGTCGAGCGGGCCTACTCGATCGTGTCTTCTCCTTACGAGGAAAGCGTCGAGTGTTTCATCGAGTTGGTGCCCGAAGGCGATCTCACTCCTCTCTTATTCAGGTTGAATCCCGGTGACGACCTCAAGATGCGCAAGATCGCCAAGGGGCGCTTCACTCTCGATCTGCAGAGCGGCCGCACGAAGCATCTGCTTCTCTGCACCGTTACGGGCATCGCGCCGTTTGTCAGCTACGTCCGTACGCTCAAACGCGATTGGGACGATAAGAAATTTCCCGGCGAGCACCAGCTCTATATATTGAACGCCGCCAGCCGCTCTTGGGAATTCGGCTACAGCGAGGAGTTGGAAAAAATCGCCGCGGAAGTGCCGTGGCTCAAGTACGTCACCTCGGTGAGCCGCCCATGGGAAGACGCGGAGTGGCGCGGGGAAGTGGGCCGCGTGGAGGATTTAATCCGCAAGTACACGGACCAATGGGGGATCACTCCCGAGAACGCCACCGGCTATCTTTGCGGCCACCCGCAGATGATCGAGCACAGCATGGGAATTTTGCGGCGGCGCGGATTCCCCATCGCTTCGCTGCGGCAGGAGGTGTATTGGGTTCCGGCGAAGTGAACCAGACGACCCCTTTTTGTACGCATCATGGCGGCGCGACCTTGCGATCTGAAAGTATCGATTTTTTCCCGATTAGAGGTGGGCGCCCTCCTTTCTTTTCAATGATTTAAACCTGCTTCTAATAATTTGCTTCCCGATTAGAACTTCGTTGGTGTGGGAAGTTTGGTGCAATCGAAAAAGTGCGTTTTTGTCTCGATTAGAACGGGGTGCTGGCCTTTGTTTTGAATGGTTTAGGTCGATTTCTAATAATTTCGTGTCTCGATTAGAATTTTGGTTTGTCTGGAGACCGGGAGAAGTTGGTTGAGGTTCGTGGTCCTCGTGGAATGGCGTCCATTGCCGGCGGCGGCCAGACATTTTGTGGCGACTCCTGATTTAAGTTGTTAGGCGCAGACTGCAGGTGGCTAAGGAAAGCCAGCCCCGCGCTTAGGGACTGCGCACCACTCAAACCCTTGTATCACAAGAGTACCAAGTTGTCAACAGTTTTATGAGGGGTACTGGTGGAAATTGATCCGGCGCGAAGCAGATCGGGAAGGACACGAGGAGCCGGATGGCCCGAAAAGTCAGGGGCGGAACCGACGCTCCCACCCTTCACAAAAACCGAAACCGGGAAGATTGGACCACCCGAAGCCATAAACCTTCGGGATAGGCTGCGCCACCCGCCGCACTTAAAGCCGTAAATCGTCTGAAAAGATCGGGCTCTCAGGCACAAAAGAATTGTTCACACGTCGTCAGACTGTCAGTTTTTGGCTTGGTCGGAACCACCAGTACATCAAGGGCAGGAAATAGAAATAGATCATCGTGGTGGCGAACAATCTTGCTTCCGCTGCTCTGAGCTGGAAATATTCCAACTGAGTGAGCACCTTCAGAACGTGCCCTCGAGCATTGAGGACATATTGCCCATCGTGGATTTCCGGGACTCCCCAGCCGGCATGTGCGGCAAACCATGCAAAGTTCAGCACGGCGATCGCTGCCAGGAGCCAGGAGCACGGAGCGACCCATTTGGGCGTGCCTCGCGCGAACCCCTTCCAGGCGAAGCTCGGAGATCTCGATTCCGGATACTCAAGCGCGTAGATGGGAATAAAGAGCGCCATCCATCCCAAGATGAGTACGACCCACCATAACGATATGATGTCCGCTCGAGGTCTCAAAAAGCTCTCGGCGTAAATGGCAAGGCTCGCGGAGATGCCGCACGCCGAGAGCAGCGCAAGGAGGCG
>DAITPO010000034.1:0-31840 GCA_036833535.1 Candidatus Acidiferrales bacterium
CCGCCAACCCGAATTTGATTGCTTTCATCATGCCGAAAGTCCCGCCCTGCTAACCAAGATGCCCGGTTCCAGATCCCGGTTGCACCTATCATAACCCCAAAATCCAGGCACGAGCTCACTCCCCGCCGCCAGCTTCACTCCCGTGGCTCAACGCGCTCAATCACCTCAACTGCAGCCCTCCGCAATTCCGCCATGAACGCCCCGGCCTCGACCGCCTCAGCCAAAAAATGAACGCCGCGCCGCACGCCGTTCCCCTCCGAAATCAATCGCGCCGCAGCAGCCAGCGCCACTCCGTGGATCCAATAATCGCGCCGCTGCCGGTAAACAATCTGCACGCGCAGCGATTGCTTCCGCCCCTGCAAACTTCCCAGCACCTCAGCCGCAACAAACCCATCCACGGGCAACCGGTTCCGGCGAAACACTCCGCGCATCAAGCGGACGCCAACCCTCTCGGGCATCGGCACGGCAGCCATCAAAATCGAGGCCGCCACCGTCCGCAATCCCGAGAGGTAGCTGTATGAGAAAAAATCGCAATCCTTCAACCCGCGCCCCACCTCTTCAAGCTCCGGCGTAGCAAACAACGCGAACCGCCCCGCGCCCACTGGCGTCCCCAAATCCACCCGCCGCGAAGCCTCCGACAGATTCGCTCGCGTCCATTCGCCCTTGCGAAAGTAACCGGCCCTCCGCAATCCCGTCTGTCGAATAAACCCCACAGCGTCGCGCAGAGCATTCACCGACCACTCGCCCGAGTCGCCGAAATAAACCGCCGCCGACTCGATCGTCTCCATCTCCGCACGCGCCCGCTCCGCCGCGTAAACCGGCACCATCTCGCTGATCCCCGGCATCCACCCCGCCGAAATCACGAACGACAATCCCGCGCTCTCGATCTCGCCACGATGCGCAGCCATGCGTTCGTTCACGCACGACATCCCCGCCGCATCCACGTAATGGCACCGCGCCCGAAAAGCCGCCTGCGCCACGCGATCCTGCAACTTCATCACGGGCCCCGCACAATTCACCACGATCGCGCATCTCCCGCAAAATTCCTCCAGCGATCCGGCATCAAGCACATCCAACCGCGCCGCCGTCCCCCGTCCATCAAGTTCCGCCGCGGCCCCAGTAGCTCGCGCCAAATCCCGCCCGCCAACAAGAATCGCCCCGCCGCAAGACTTCCGCAGCTCCGCCGCCACCGCACGGCCAGTAGCCCCATACCCGCCAACAACGCCAAAAGTGAAATTCCGCCCCATAACCGGCCCGCAGCATACACGACCCCCGCCAATCGTTGCACGTTCCAACGCATCGCTGGCTCGGCCGCATTCATGGCCAATCGCCGTTGATTTTTCCGTTCAACTCGCTTCTGGGATAGTTGTTGCAGGTCTGCCGGCAATCTCGAAAGAAGCCGTAATCGAAGTTCCCTCTCCAGGCTGCGACTGCACCGAAAACTGCCCGCCCAAATTCCGCACGCGTTCCGCCATGCTGGCAAGCCCCAAGCCCTGCCCGCCACTCACCACCGCAGGATCGAATCCTTTGCCTTTGTCCGATATGCACAACTGCAGCCGGCTCGACAGCACCGTCAGCTCCACGCGAGCACAGCACGAACCGCTGTGCTCTTCTATATTGCGCAAAGCCTCCTGCGCAATGCGATAGAGGCACACCACGATTTCGCGCGGCAGCGCAGTCGGGACGTAGGCATGAACAAATTCAATCCGCAATTGACTCCGCTCCCCGAATTCCTTGCAGTACTCCGTCAGTGCCGGAACCAGCCCTAGCAACTCAAGAGAAGAGGAATACACCTGGTGCGACAAAAGTCGAACGCGTTCACCGACTGCTCGCAGCTCCGCCAAAGCCGCATCTAACGCCCCACCCACTGGCATCCGTTTCTCCGCGCATTCACGCTTCAGTTCCGAAAGCTTCAGTTTGATCAGCAGGAGTTCCGTCCCGATTTCGTCCTGCAGCTCGCGAGCGATGCCGCTGCGTTCCTCCTCCTGCGCCTGCATGAGCCGGATGCTCAAATTGCGCAGTTCCCTTTCCGCGCGCTCGCGCCTGAATATTTCCGCCTGCAAGTCCGCATTCCGCTCGGAGACGTTCTTCGTATAGACATCCCCTTCGAACAGCGCGCGCTGGATGCGCTCATGCTTTTCAAGCAGCATCATCACCACGCCGATGCCGATGCCAAACGTATAAATGGAATCCAGAATGAGCCACAAGGGACGTATCAGCAGGCTGAGGTCAAACAAATCAGCGGGCCCAGCTCGCGAGCCGACCGTCAAATATCGGATTGCCGCAACGCTATAGAGACCTTGATCGATGGCGTATAACGCGCAAAAAATCGCCGTCACAAGTTCCGCCCTCGAGCGGCTCGTACGCCAATTTTTGAAGAAAACCCGCGCACAAAACAAGAGCGCCACGCCGAGCGCCACGGTTCGCGCCGCGATGCGCAGAGAGAAGCTGCTAAGCGGCGCTGCAGCGAGTAGCCGCGAAAGCGCAAAGCTCAACGCGCCTGCTGCAAGTCCCAGCCCCAGCCCAATCCTCAGCCGCTGCCGCGGGGGCCTCTCCCCCGTTTGCAGGCTCAACACGCCCAGGACCAGTAGTGAAACCTGCAAGAATCCTGCTTCCACGATCAGCAGCGTCGCGACAGCTTTCACCACAGGCCACTGTGGCGCCACGCGGAACGATATCGCGCCCATTCCAAGGTAGGCGGCGAATGACGTCCAGGCCCACGCCCACAATCTGAAAAATTCTTGTTTGCGAAGCCGCGCAGAAAAAGACCACAGCAGCGTAACCAGGAAGATGGTTACCAGCAGTTGCAAATCCACAAGCAGTTGAACTTTTTCCATGGCCCGATTTCCCAAAATTCCGTCGTTCCATCAGGCCCGAGTATCCGAATCGATGGTGTCGGTTTGCGAGAGCTACACCAATCCCGTGGTGGGCCTCCTCGCGCGCCAGCATTCGAATGTGAACGATTCCCAACCCGGCGTGCGGGCGAGACCAACTCTCTGAAGTGGGATGTGATTGAAGATAACGTAACGCTAAGTCGCTCATATGTCAACCGTACAGGTTTAATCGCAAATGGCAGGATGGCTCGGCGATTGCGTAGACCTCACATTTCTGTTGGCAAACTAGAACATCTGGCCTGCGCACCGCACCACAACTCGCCCAAAAAGCCGAAGCGCTGTCATCTTGAGCGAAACTAAGAAGCTAAACGTCTCATCCCCGCAATTACGACGCCAACAACTCACGTCGAACGCATCGCCCGCCGCTCACCGCGTCCCCGCAACCCCATCCTTCACTCGCGTATCAACCGCAATCCAATTCACTTCCCAATTCTTCCCCCCATCATCCGAAAACGCCTGCTCAAACCGGCAAGAATCCGCCGTAATCTCCGACCACACATTCCGCACCAAAATCATTCTTCCGTTGAATTCCTCCTGATCGTAAAACTCCCCCCGCCCGTTCTTAAACCCGCCAATCGTCGGCACGCTCAAACTACCGCCGCGGCTGTTGGCATAATTCAGACTCCACTGGTGCGAATCGGGATTGTAAAGCCGCAACGACAGCCCTTCGATGTGACCCGGAGCCCCATCAGCCTCGAGTTCCACCAGATTAGCGCGCCCATCCCAAATTTTCCGCACCACGGAAATTCCCTCATAAGTGGCCCAGGTCGTGGACCCACTCAGCGGATGCACCAGCCGCGAAAGATGCGTCTTCCACGTCCCAATTTCAAAATCAAAATCGTGCTGCCCATCGCGTTGCGCCGCAGCCTGTTGCAGCCTTGTTGTGTCAATACGGGGAATGACAGTAACCGCGCTGCACAACAGGACAAATGCCCCCAGACGATTGAAGATTTTCATGATTGACTCCACTCAGTGGGACGCATCTACCCGCGTCTGGTCCGTAATCCAATTCGCTTCCCACGTCTTGCCGCCATCGTCCGAAAAAGACTGCTCGAAGTGCGCCGAGTTCGGAGTAATCTCCGACCAAATAAACCGCACCAGAATCGTCCGACCATTAATCGCCTCTTGGTCGAAGAATTCACCGCGTCCATTCTTGAACTCGCCAATGGTCGGCTGGCCCAGGACGCCGGTCCTGCTGTTCGCCCAATTCAGGTTCCACTGGTGCGATTCGGGATTGTATAAACGCAAGGTCAGACCTTCGATGTGACCCGTCGTGCCGTCCGTC
Organism: Candidatus Acidiferrales bacterium; assembly: GCA_036833535.1. Lineage (GTDB taxonomy): Bacteria > Acidobacteriota > Terriglobia > Acidiferrales > UBA7541 > Palsa-147. Next base: position 4,180 of record DAITPO010000034.1, read on the forward strand.
TCAAACTCCTCGATCTGCGCCCGCCCATCCCAAACCTTTCGCGTCACCGACGTCCCGTCAAATTCGACCCATGAATTGGACCCGGTCAAAGGATGCTCGAGGCGCTTCAAGTGAATTTTCCAGGTGCCCAGCTCGAAATCAAAATCGTGCTGCCCGTCCCGTGCCGCGGAGGCCGCCGTCTGCACCTCGGCCGGTTTTTTCTCCGCCGCGTTGGTAGTTCGAGGCCGCGCAACTTTGCGCGCTTCATTCGAACCCGCGCGCGCAAAGCCTTGGCCCGAGTAGATGACAAAACCCGCAGCTCCCAACAGGCAGCAAATCGAAAATGTCCCAAGTCGCTTCATAGTTCATCCTCCCGCGGCGCAAGGCCGCTCGCCGGACAAACTAGCTCGCCCAGTGGTCTCTCGCAATAGCCACTTCGATGTGATACGGTATGACCACTTTGGAGCTTCCCGAATGAAACGCGTTTCTGCCAGCTTCCTCCCGCCGATTTCGCTGCAACCTGCCGGCAAAATCCCAATCTACCGCCAGCTATATGACTGGTTCCGTCAGGCCATCCTCGACGGCCGCCTGCGCCCCGCCCAGCGCGTCCCTTCCACCAGAAATCTAGCGGCGGAGCTGAAGATCTCGCGGATTCCTGTGCTAAACGCCTTCGAGCAATTGCACGCGGAAGGCTACTTCGAGACTTTCATCGGCGCCGGCACCTGTGTGGCGAGATCGATCCCGGATGACGCCGTAAGACCGACAGCCTCAAAATTGCGGCCAGGGCAGCAAAGAAAAGTCCAGTGCTCCGGCCCGCGGCGAATGTCGCGCCTCGCCGCAGCGTTCACGCGCCTTCCGGAGCAATCCTGGCTGAACAATCTCGGCGCGTTCAGGGTCAGCCTTCCCGCCCTCGACCACTTCCCTATCGGTATCTGGTCGAAGCTGGTAGCCCGTCATTCCAGAAAGCCCGCGCGCGGCATCATGGCCTACCACGACGCCATGGGGCATCCGCCGCTGCGCGAAGCCATCGCCAAGTATTTGGGCGCGGCTCGCGGCGTGCGCTGCGATCCCTCGCAAATTCTGATCACCACCGGCTCGCAGCAGGGCCTGCAACTGTCCGCACTAGTTTTGCTGGACCCGCATGACGCGGTGTGCATGGAAGAGCCGGGCTATCACGGCGCGCGCCACGCGTTCCTCTCAGCCGGCGCCCGCCTGATTCCGGTTCCCGTAGATCAAGAAGGAGTGGACGTAGCCACAATCATGCGTCGCGCTCGCAACGCGCGCGCGGTCTACATCACTCCATCGCACCAATATCCGATGGGCATGACCATGAGCGCCACTCGCCGCATGTTGCTCCTCAATTGGGCCGTGCGCTCCGGCGCTTGGATCATCGAAGATGATTACGACAGCGAATATCGCTTCGCCAGCCGCCCCATCGCGTCGCTGCAAGGACAGGACACCGATGCGCGCGTGATCTATATCGGAACGTTCAGCAAAGTCATGTTCCCGGCTCTGCGTCTCGGCTACGTTGTCGTCCCCAAGGACCTGCTGCCAGCCTTCGCCGCCGTCCGCGACGCCGCCGACGTTTTCTCCTCCACGCTCTATCAAGCGGTAATAACCGACTTCATCCAGGAAGGACACTTCGCCCGCCACATCCGCCGCATGCGCATGCTCTACATGGAAAGGCGAACCGCTCTGGTAAAAGCCATCCGCGCCGAAATGGAAGATCTGCTAGAGGTAATCGGCGCCGAAGCAGGCATGCACCTGGTAGCCCTGCTACCCGCAGGCACAAACGATGAAGCGGTAGCAAGAAGCGCGGCGAAGCAAGGCATCTCCGCGCAACCGCTATCCAGTTGCTATATGAACCCGCCGCCAAGAGGCGGCCTAATCCTCGGCTACGGCGGCGCCAGCGAACCTCAAATCCAAGACGCCATCCGCAAATTAAGGCTGTGCATCTCCGCCTCAATGTAGCTCAGGTCTTTTTATCCTGAGGCCGCTTACCGGTGCCGAAGGACAGACCTGAAGGATTTGGCTTTAAGTTCAAGTCAAAACCTAAACCGAAAGGCATCATCCGCCTCGGCGGATGAGCTACATGCCGCGCGTTCGATTTTCATTCGCTTTGGGCAAACAGCTAACCGAAACAAGGGTTCAATTAGAATCGTCCGCAAGTCACAGAAAACAAAGAACCGAGGGTGGTTCTAACCGAAACAAAAAACGGCGGACGCTGGAGCTTGGAAGTTGGAGATTTGAAGAAGGCAATGACAAGCACCGGTGGCCGGCGGCTGCGGTTGGCTCGGGTTGGTTGTTTGGAGGACGTGCTGTTCGGCGGTGGCGCGCCTCGTTTTTGGCTGATTTTTGCGCTTGCAAATACCCCGTTTTTTGTCGATTAGAAATGGTGTCCCTTCTTTATATTCATGGAGTTGCGGGCGATTCTAATCGGAGGGTGTACCGATTAGCTTTTTCTTCGCCTTTCTAGAGGCTGGAGGCTCGATACTGGACGCTGGAAGCGCGGATTGCAGCGCGATTTATTGTCCGCTCCTTTCGTGTGGCGCTCGACGAGGAGTGCCAAATTTTGTCACCGGCTCAACATCAGAGCGGGCATGCCGTAGCATGGATTAACGGATAAGTCAACAGAAAACTGCAAGGAGAAGTCGCCAATCCGGGGCCGAAATCCCCACTATTCCCACGCTTCGGGAAGGATGGACGATCCTCACAATCTTAAGGCGTCGGAAAGGCTGGGCCGGCCCCCTATTTTAAAGCCCGGCCTCAGGTGGAGTGGGTTCGCTCGTGGTCTCGTTGGTGATACCTGTCGGAAGAGCAAGCTGTTCCGGTCCTGCGTCCCTCGGCAAATCGGAAGGATTCAGATCGCGCCACAGCTCCATGGCGCTCGCAGTGCGCACCCCAACGTGCCTCCTCAAGGCCTTTTCCAAAGCGAAGTTCCAAGGCGGTGGAAGCTGAGATGCGAGCTCTCGCGGCTTGCCCGCTTTTATTTCGTCCTCCGTGAATCGAAGTTCTTTCGAACTTGCGACTTGAAGGAGGAGGAGCCCGCAATGATATATGTCCAGGCGATGATCCATCGGTCCGAATTCCGCGGAATTGAGTGCCTCGGGGGGCAACATTCCTAAATTTCTAGTATTTGTTGCGTCGACTTCCTCGAACAACCTCGCCACGCCTAGATCACCGAGCTTAAACTGAATTGCCATCGCGGTTTCTTGAGACTGCTGCGCTTCCTCGGCGGCCAATTCGTTTCTCACGATAGCTGTGAACATGTTCCCAAGGTGAATGTCCTGGTGGCAGTAACCGTTGAGGTGAATGTAATGCACTGCCTGAAGCAGGCATCTTGCGATACCCCTCAGCCAACGACTTCCGTCAAACCATTCCTGCGCGACGAGATCTGCCAGTGAACATTCACAGCGCTCGGTAACCAGATAAAAGGTGTCCCGATATTCCCATGCGTCGAACAGGTAGGTGATATTCGGATGACGGAGCAAGACGAGCTTGTGGAATTCCTCTTGCGTTGATTTTTTCACCTTTTCGTAGGATCCGAGAGGCTTCATGACTTTTACTGCTAGTTGATTCCCCCAAACATCCGCGGCGCTGAACACTATCCCGAAATGCCCCTCTCCTATTTTCTGCCCCATTGTGTACGTGTTTTTCGTCATTTCGCTCGTGATCACCTCGCCAGGACTAGGTGGAATTGGCCGTCTTGCCGGAGCTTCTCCTGCCGGCGAAGCCAAAGGTAGTTCCACGGGCGCCGAGGGTTTGGCCGTCGAGCTATCGGTTGGTACCGGAATCGGACTGGGCGGATCGGGCATAAGGTTCGCTCGCCTTAATCCTTCGGGCGGGCATCTGGCTTTGCTTTCATGCAAATGTTTCGAATTCACCCGTGCTGACTATGGCTAATCATACCATTACGTATGTTGACTGCGCGGTACTGCTTTTGCGGCGCCCCCGGGGCGTCCGCCACGACGGGTGGCCCACGCTTCCGATCATGTTGCCTTTCGGGGTAGCCCATCCTTCGCGACGTTTGCAAAGGATGGGTCTTTTCGGCTCAGCAATTCGGGCGCCCTCTCGAGGGCCCTTTGAGATTGGCTCCGTCTTGATGCCGGATGCGGTACGAACGCTGGTACCAATCCGTTTGCTCAGGGAGTGGCATGATGCCCCCAGCACCTGCCACCCTCACAATCTAAAGGGGAAAGGCTGGGCCGCCCGCCCTATGGCTTCGGAGGAGCACTGATAGGCCAGCTACAGTACTGGAAGCCCTCATAGAGAATCGCTTGCAGCTTCGTCGGGCTGTCGACCAGCTCTCCCCAATTGCAGGAAAAATAGATGGTTTCCAGAATCAGCGCTCCCAATCGGTATGGGTCTGCATAAAACGCTTCGCTCATCTCGGGGAGCTCGAACGAAATATTCTGGTCGAGCTCTGAACCCAGCTTGTCATAGACCGCGGACCCGGTTCCGTGGAGCCAATGCAGGCCACGTACCGATTTTAGAGTCACCTGAACGACCAGCGAACCGAAGTACCCGAGCTGTTTGAGTGTTCTGGCGGCGTGAAGGAGAAAAGCCATAACCAATCCGTTGACCGATGCTCGATGAATGCCGGTGAAATTCACTCCAGCGATGTTGGTCGCGTCGACCTCGACCCGAGTCGCATAGAAGCATGTACCCCAAACATCGACCGAAAACATGGACGTGCTTCCCACGTTGAGCCGGTCTCGGACGATGACGCTTTCGTACGCGGTGATCGCCTGGCTCCCGGCACCGAGGAATTGCACGCCCCTCCATCGGAATGCAGCTTGGTTGAGATGCTGTTGTAGTTCCCCTTGCAGGCACAGCTGCCGGGCCGGAAAGCGTGGGGTCACCCGCAGTTCCAAAATGGGTCCGACCTTCGTCAGATTCCCGCCTGCATCGGTGTGTCGGCTGGCAATATGAGCATCAAATCGCTCGCGTGCCCGCTGCAGATTGAAATCGCGACGCTCCCGGACGGCTCGGCGGCGGTCGAGCAACGCCCGCAGCTCGTTTTCATTCGCTAGTTCCGCCCGGAACCGATTCGTGAATTCATCGGTTCTAATCCACACGCCCTTCCGGCCGTTGATGAAGTGTGGCGCAAGCTCACTTTCCGGCACGGAGATGACGTAGCAGAATTTCCCACTCGTTAGTCGGATTGGCTCCGAGACCTCGGCAGCGAGTGGTGGATTAAACTTGATGAAGCTCCAGTTGGCAATTCTCTGTTTGTACCCCGGTTCCTCGTCGACGCCACAAAGATTGGTGATTTTTCCGTCCTTCTCTTCGGCGCCTACCAGCATCACTCCGCCATACGTGTTGGCAAACGAACACAACTTCTTAAGGGTCTGCTCTTCTCCGGGAATTTTGGATTTGAATTCGAGCCGCAAGTTTTCGACCGCGCCATCGGTCAATAAATCTTGCAGGTCCGCTTCTTTCAGTTTGGAAACCGGAGTGGTGTAGAAGGGCATGTAGATAGTCTCATCCGATGTCGGTCATAAAGAGGTCTCAATGCAGCTGTCGGCGGCTGGGCCGATGCTCAAATTGAGCGAATCTTCCGGCCTGCCATATCTCCCTATTGCCGCATGATAACATTGGCGGCGTTAACGTGATAGTACTGGTGAGTGGCCCACGCTATCCGAAAGCCTTTGCCGTTAGGGGTGGCCCATCCTTCCCGGTTTTGAATTCTGGGAAGGGTGGGGATTTCGGCCGTGTTTTCGGCCCCTGCGTTCGGCCCTCCTAATCTTCGAAAAAGAGTTTGCCAGCCACCCGTTCCGGATTACGGCGCGGGGCCGAAAGGGCCGAACCCCGGGAGGGCTAATTCGGCCTTCCCCTACAACGGCTGGAAAATTCAACGCCGGACATTCAAGCCGTTCGGCTCCGGCCTTGATCGCGCCGCGAAGATGCCGCGCTAGAAGCACGCCGCTACACAAGGCAAAGGCCGGGCGCGGCAAGCGGCGCCCCTACGATCCCAAAAGCTGGGCCGAACGACGCGGAAAATGCAGATTCCTTCGAGGGAGTCGGGACAGGCTCTTCACTTAGTTCAGGATGACAGCGGTAGGGGGAGCGAGGAAAAGGACGGGCGCAGTCCGCCCAGGCGGGTGCCCCTACGACCGCAAGGACTGAGCCGAACGGCGGGAAGTCTAATTCGGACCTGCTCTGCAGCGGCGGAAGCATTGAGGAGGATTTGTTTCTTAAAGCATCGGTTGAGGTAGTTGAATGCATTCCGGTGCAGGGGTGGATGCGCGCTTGATCGCGTTCATTTCGAGTTGGGGGAAATATCAAGTAGTTCTTGAGGTTGGTAGTGGGACGAGTTGCCCAGCGCTAAAGCGCATGTTGTCGAGATGGGCGTTTTCCCGGAGCGCTGAAGCGCTGCATGAATGCGGGGGCTGCCGCGGAAGTGCAAACGCTTTGGGAGTTGGATGCTGGCCGCAACGCGTTCGACGGGACAAAACGAAAAGTCAAAAACGCCGGCTGGCAGCCGGCGCTACGGAGGAATAAGAGGGATCCCTCACTGCGTTCGGGATGACGGTTCGCGAACCGGCGCTACGGAATCAACGAGCGGACTTTTTGGATTACCAGGTCGATGCCTACCTCGTTTTGGCCGCCTTCGGGGATGATTATGTCGGCGTAACGCTTGCTGGGTACTACGAATTCCATGTGCATGGGGCGGACTGTGGTGCGGTATTGCTGGATAACCGATTCGACGGTGCGGCCGCGCTCTTCGATGTCGCGGACGAGGCGGCGGATGAAGCGCAGGTCGGCGTCGGTATCGACGAAGATTTTGATGTCCATCAGCTCGCGCAGCGGCTTGCTGTCGAAGATTAGGATGCCTTCGATGATCGTGGCGGGGCGCGGCTCGAGACGCACTACCTGCGTGACGCGGCGGTAATCGGTGAAATCGTAAGTGGGGCGGTCGATGGCTTGGCCGGCGCGGAGTAACTTAATGTGTTCGATGAGGAGTGGAGTGTCCATCGAGTCGGGATGATCGAAGTTCTGCTTCACGCGCTCGGCGAGCGGGAGATGCGGCGTGTCTTTGTAGTAGTGGTCCTGCTCGAGGACGGAGACGTTTGACTCGGATAGGGCTTCGATGATGCGGCGGGTAATCGTGGTTTTGCCGGCGCCGGTGCCGCCGCAGATGCCGATGATGAGGGGCTTGGTGATGGGCAAGGTCTCCTTGTAGCGAAGAAACCGCAGATCCTTCGCTGCGCTCAGGATGACAACGAAAGGCAAAGGCGACAGCAAAAGGCAAAGGCTACGGCCCAACGCAACAGCGCAAGTCAGGGGCGACGACTAAGAGCAAAAGCTCGAACCAGCCGTGACAACGAACGACACTTCGCGCAGAAGTTTAAGTCGCGCTGGTGGCCGCGGCCGATTTCGCGCTGGTTTTTCGTGGGCGCGCCGACTTCTTGTGTGATGCTTTACCTTCGAGAACTGCTTGAGCTGCTGCCAGGCGCGCGATGGGAACGCGGAACGGGGACGCGCTGACGTAGTCCATTTTGAGGCGATGGCAGAATTTGACGCTCTCGGCGTCGCCGCCATGCTCGCCGCAGATGCCGATGTGCAGCTTCGGGCGCGTCGCGCGGCCGCGCTCGATGGCCCACTTCATCAGCATCCCGACGCCGGCCTGGTCGAGAGTTTGGAACGGGTCGTCGTGGAAGATGCCGGCTTTTTTCTCGTCGACGTAGTCGGGGAGGAAGCGGCCGGCGTCGTCGCGCGAGAGGCCCATGGTGGTCTGCGTGAGGTCGTTTGTGCCGAAGGAGAAGAACTCGGCGACTTCGGCAATTTGATCGGCGAGCAACGCGGCGCGTGGGAGCTCGATCATCGTGCCGACGAGATACTCAAGTTTTACTTTCGATGCCGCGATGATTTCATCGGCGACGCGGCGAGTGGCGGTGTCGAGGATTTGGAGTTCTTTTTTGTCGAGGACGAGAGGAATCATGATCTCAGGCAGAACTTTAACTCCGCGGCGCTTGCAATCGATGGCCGCTTCGACGATGGCGCGCACCTGCATCTCAAGTATTTCTGGATAGGTGATGGCCAGGCGGCAACCGCGATGGCCGAGCATGGGATTCGCTTCGTGGAGCTGCTCGACGCGGCGAATCACAACTTCAACCTCTACTCCAATTTTCTTGGCGAGCTCTTCCTGCTTCTTGCGCTCGTGCGGAAGGAACTCGTGCAGCGGCGGATCGACGAGGCGGATGGTGACCGGGAGACTTTCCATGGCTTCGAAGATGCCGATGAAATCGCGGCGCTGGAACGGAAGTAGCTTGGCGAGGGCCTTCATGCGGGCTTCGCGTGTGTCGGCCAGAATCATTTCCTGGATTGCGAGCTGGCGATCGGCGCTGCGCTCGGGCTGCTCGAAATCTTTGAAGAACATGTGCTCGGTGCGGCAGAGGCCGATGCCTTCAGCGCCCATTGAGCGGGCTTTGCGGGCGTCGTGCGGCGTGTCGGCATTGGTGCGGACGCGGAGGTGGCGGATTTCATCGGCCCAATCCATCAGCATGGAGTAGGCTTTCGGCGGATCGGGACGGACCAGGCGCGTTTCGCCGGCGTAGACTGCGCCTTCGTTGCCGTCGAGAGTTAGCCAATCGCCTTTGTTGATGACGCGGCCGTTGGCGCGCATGCGTTTCGCGACGGCGTCAATTTCGAGCGATTCGGCGCCGACGACGCAGCATTTGCCCCAGCCACGGGCGACGACTGCAGCGTGGCTGGTCTTGCCGCCCGTGGCGGTGAGAATTCCCTGCGCGACGAACATGCCGCCGACATCTTCGGGGCTGGTTTCGCGGCGCACCAGAATCACTTTTTCGCCGCGGCTGGCCCAGTCTTCGGCTTCTTCGGCGGTGAAGACCGCTTTGCCGACAGCGGCTCCGGGAACGGCGTTGATGCCGTTGGCCAGTTTGCGCGAGGAGAGATCGGATTTTGTTACCGTGGGATCGAGGACGGGATAGAAGAGGCGCTCGATATCTTCGGACTTGATGCGGCCTATGGCTTCGCCGCGAGTGATGAGTTCTTCGTTGGCGTAGTCCACGGCCATTACGAAAGTTGCGCCGGGCGAGCGCTTGCCAGTGCGCGTTTGCAGCATGTAGAGCTTGCCGTCCTCGACGGTGAATTCCATGTCCTGCATATCGCGATAGTGTTGTTCAAGTTTCACTCGAACTTCTTCGAGCTGACGATAGACTTTGGGCATGCGCTCGGCCATGTCGCTGAGAGGCATGGGCGTGCGGATTCCGGCGACGACGTCTTCGCCTTGCGCGTTGATTAGGAATTCGCCGAAGAAAGTTTTTTCGCCGGTGGAGGGATCGCGGGTGAAGCAGACGCCGGTGCCGGAATTTTCGCCGCGATTGCCGAAGACCATTTGCACTACGTTTACGGCAGTGCCAAGCAGGCCGGTGATGCGCTCGACGCGGCGATAGGTGACCGCTTTCTCGGCCATCCACGAACCGAAGACGGCGCCGATGGCGCCCCAGAGCTGTTCGTGCGGATCTTCGGGAAAATCGTGGCCGGTTTTTTGTTTGAAATGGGCTTTGTATTCGTTGACGAGCTGGCGCCAGCCGTCGGCGGTGATTTGCGTATCGTCTTTTACTTTCAAATAGTTTTTAAGATTGCGGAGACGATCTTCGAGTTCTTCTTTCGGCAGGCCGATTACGACTGTCGAATACATTTGCACGAAGCGGCGATAGGCGTCGTAGGCGAAGCGCTCGTTGGACGTTCTGCGCGCCAGGGCTTCGACGGATTTGGAGTTCAAGCCGAGGTTGAGGATTGTTTCCATCATTCCTGGCATGGAGCGGGCCGAGCCGGAGCGGACGCTGACTAGAAGTGGATCTTTAGGATCGCCCAGCTTCTTTCCGACTTCTTCTTCGAGCGTGGCGAGATGGTGGGAGACCTCGGAGCGAAGACTCTCGGGATACTTCTTGTCATGCTTGTAGAAATAGTCGCAGGCTTCCGTGGTGATGGTGAAGCCAGCCGGGACGGGGAGGCCGATGCGCGTCATCTCGGCGAGGCCTGCGCCTTTGCCGCCGAGGAGATCTTTCATTTCGCCGTGGCCCTCGGCCCGGCCGTCGCCGAAGTGATAGACGTATTTCAAACTGCACCTCCGAACTTAAAGCGTCGGTTCAAATGTAGTGGAGAGTATGCGTGGACGTCGAAATACTTCAGGCATCCTTGCGGGATGTCTTCAGGATGAAAGCCAATCCTCAATTTTGAAATCTCGAGTAACGCTGTAGTTGTCGGCATTCCGACAAATTCTTCGTCGGCAAAGTTCAAGCAAAGCTTGAGTGGAAGCCTGGGCGCCAAATTACCGGCGAGTTTCATTGTACCGGAATCCCGAGCGACCTCAGGTCTCACTTTCAATTTTGCTCCTCGACGACGATCTCGGAGAAATCTGCGATTGTCGAGAATTCCTTTAACAAGCTGGAGAGGAGAGCGAGGCGATTTTTCTTCACGTCTTCTTCTGGAGCCATCACTAGAACCTGGTCAAAGAATTTGTCGACTGCAGGCCGGAGCCCGGCTATGACTTCAAGTGCTTCTCGATACTTCGCGTGGCTCTTCAGTGCGTGGGCTTTTTCGCCGATGCGCTGGGCGGCTTCGTGCAATTCCCTTTCGGCATTTTCGCGGAAGAGTTCAGGTTGCACTGCAGAATTTCTGGCGCCAGCTTTGGCGGCGCCGCCGGCGGATTTTTCGAGGATGTTGCGGATGCGCTTGAAAGCGGCAGCGAGCGGGACGAAGTCTTTGGCTTTGCGGATGGCTTTGATGGCTGCGACGCGGGCGATGGCGTCCACCAGATCATCTCCGCCTGCAGCCAGAGCAGCGTTTACCTCGTCGTAGGCGTAGCCGTAGCGCTCGCGGAGGATGTAACGCGCGCGTTCCAACATAAATTCGAGGACTTGAGCTTCGGCTTCAGGCTTTACGTCGATTTTTGGCGCAGATTGGCGCAGAGAATTGGCTGCTGTCGAGATCGCCGATGAGAGTGAGAGCGGAAGTTTACGCTCGAGAAGGATTTTTACGATGCCCAGCGCGGCGCGGCGCAGAGCGAAGGGATCACTTGAACCCGAAGGAATAGCGCCTACAGCGAAGCATCCGACGATCGAATCTAGTTTATCGGCGAGCGCTACGGCGCAACCGGTGAGATTGCGCGGAATCGGATCGTCCAGGCCCACGGGGCGATAGTGATCGTAGATGGCCTCTGCGACATCTTCCGGTTCGCCCTGGGCGCGAGCGTATAGGCCGCCTACGATGCCCTGCAGTTCGGTGAATTCGCGAACCATATCGGTGACTAGATCGCATTTGGCGAGTTCCGCGGCGCGATCGGCGTCATCAGCGTGAGCACCGAGTACGCCGCCCTGGCTCCAAGTGTTGGCCAGCCAGCGAGCGAGGGCGCGCATGCGCTCGACTTTGTCGTAGTAACTGCCTAGGCGGGATTCGTACGTGACCTGTTTCAGCTTCGGCAGGTGCTCGCCGAGCTTCTGCTTTTGGTCCATTTCCCAGAAGAAGCGGGCATCGGAGAAACGAGCGCGGAGAACGCGCTCGTGGCCGGCGCGGACCAGGCCTTTGCGGTCTTTATCTAGATTGATGATGGCTATAAAGTGCGGGGCTAGCGAGCCGTGTTTGTCGGTGACGCCGAAATATTTCTGATGATCGCGCATTACCGTGAGAAGAATTTCTTCGGGCAAATTGAGAAAGGACGGATCGAAGTCGCCGAGGATGGCGGTCGGGTATTCGTTTAGATAGGTTACGAGCTCTGTAAGCTCAGCATCGGCGTGCAGGCGAATTCCCTTCTTCGAAAGTATTACTTGAATTTCCTTTTCGATCTTTTTGTGGCGCTCGTCCGGCTGCGCTAGCACGAAATTGCGGCGCAGGCGATCGATGAAGTTGCGCGGGTCGGTGACCGTGATCTGCGACTTGCCCAGGAAGCGATGGCCGGAAGTGGCGTTGCCGGATTTTACTCCGGCGAGGGTGAAGGGCACGACCTTGCCGTCGAGCAGCGCGACGATCCAGCGGATGGGGCGAATGAAGCGCAGCTCGCTGGCGCTGGTCCAATACATGGAGCGCGGAAAGGAAAGCTCACGTATCGCTTGAGGAATAATTTCGGCGAGGAGGTCTTTCGCGAAGCGCCCGGCGATTACTTTTTTCACCGCGAGGTAATCGCCTTTCGGCGTGGCGACGATTGAAAGTCTATCTAGAGGAATTCCCTGCTTCTCGGAAAAACTTTGCGCGGCGCGGGTCGGCTGGCCGACAGCGTCGTAGGCGACGGATTTGGGCGGACCGAGAATTTCCTGCGCGATGTCTTCCTGCTTCAGAATGATTCCGCGAGCGATCGCTACGAGGCGGCGCGGTGCGCCGAAAGTTTCTACGCTTCCCTTTTGCGCGATGCGATGGGAAGCGAATTGCGTCTCAAGTATTTGTTTAAGATCGTGCGCGGCCTTGGCGATCATGCCTGCGGGAATTTCTTCGCAGCCAATTTCGAGAAGGAATTCGGCGCGGCCGCTCATTGCGCGGCTCCGGATTGTGCGGCGGCTTCGAGATGGCGCTGTTCGAGCCAGCCCGCGGCTACGCGGCAGGTCAGTTGGCGGACGCGCCCGATCAGTGCGGCGCGTTCGGTGGTGGAAATGGCGCCGCGAGCGTCGAGGACGTTGAAGAGATGCGAACATTTGAGGCAGAGATCGTAGGCGGCAAGGATGGGAAAGCGGCGTTTGTCGTTTTCGGACTTGAGCGCGGCATAAGATTTCACGAGCCGCTGCACTTCGGCCTCAGAAATATCGAACATCTTGCGCGTGGCGACCGGATCAGCCCACTCGAAATTGTAAGCGCTGAATTGCTGCTCTTCAGGGAAGCGAACCTGGCGATAACTCAGATCGCGCGACCAGCGCACATCGAATACGTTGTCCACTCCTTGAAGATACGCGGCGATGCGATCGAGTCCGTAGGTAAGTTCTACGGAGACGGGTTGAAGATCGAAGCCACCGGTTTGCTGGAAGTAGGTGAATTGGGTGATTTCCAAACCATCAAGTAATACTTGCCATCCGATTCCCCAGGCGCCGAGTGTGGGAGATTCCCAGTTATCTTCCTCGAAGCGGACATCGTGTTCTTTAAGATTGATGCCGACGGCTTGGAGACTTTGCAGATATACGTCCTGAATGTCGGTGGGCGTTGGTTTAAGTATCACTTGAAGCTGATGATGTTTGAAGAGGCGGTTAGGATTTTCGCCGTAGCGGCCGTCGGCGGGGCGGCGGCTGGGTTGAACATAAACGACGCGATAGGGCTCGGGCCCAAGGACGCGGAGAAAAGTTTCCGGATGCATCGTTCCGGCGCCGACTTCGACGTCGTAGGGTTGCTGGAGGATGCAGCCCTTGTCGGTCCAGAATTTTTCGAGCTTGAAGACGAGATCCTGGAACGTGAGGCCTTGAGGTTTTGCTGCTGCCGCCTTGTGTGCCAGCTTCGCGATCTTTGCGGTCAATTCGTCGGCTCCCAGAGTTCGCGTGCTTTGAGGCGCTTTTCGCCGTGCCATTCGATCCAATCGAGTAGATGCGAAGTGAGCTCGTGAACCGCGAGGCCCGGCAGCTTTTCTTGCATCAATTGATCGAGCTTTTCGTTCAATATTCTGCGCGCAAGGGCAATCGTTTCCTTCGGCATCATGCGCGCGCCTGCGGGCTTGCATTTCGCGCAGGCGATGCCTTCAAGAGATGGGGCGACGTAGCCGGCTTCTTCTGTGATGCTGCGGCCGCAGATGCCGCAAGTATCGAGCGACGGAAGCCAGCCCGCTAGCTTTAGCGTCCAGAGGCAGAAATATGCTAGAGGTACTGCAGGCTTAATGGATTGCTTGATGGCTTTGGAGACGAGCAAGAGCAAGCGGAATGGAGCATCGAGAGGCTCGCGCTCGGGCAAAACCATTTCGGAGATTTCGCTGAAGAGAGCGAAGGCTACTCCGGCGTCGTAATCGCGAAAGGCGTCCATGAAGGATTCGATTAATTCGCTTTGATTGATGCGGACGAGGTCGCGCGTTTCGCGCTCGAAATACCAGATGCGAATATGACTGAGGCGTTCGAGCGTGGAGCCGAAGCGGCTCTTGGGGCGGCGCGCGCCTTTGGCTACACCGCGCAGGCGGCCCGCGCCGCGGCTGAAGAAACTCACGATGCGGTCGGCTTCGCCGAGTGCATAGCTTTGAAGAATGATGGCCTCAGATTCGTGGAGTGGCATTAGCTGTCGGCGCGCCGACCGGCATTCTGTTTTCGACGGGCGCGAAAAGCTCACGCGATACTTTATGGTGAAGACAGCGCGTGAACTGGAACAAAAATTTTTATCACAGGCGTGAGCGGGGCGCAAATGATAATCGAGATCGCGTGGGGATTTTGAGTGCGGAGTTGCGCGAGGCTGGCGGCAAGTTATAGATGATTGAAATTTGGTCCGCGTGGGCTAGAGTAGTCGCTTTGCGTGAGCCGAGTATTTGAAAGCATCGCTTGAAAATTGGCAGCGGAGGATGTTGGCGCGATTTTGCGCCGCATGGCTACGATTAGAGTTTGCGTTACGCCGCCGGGCGCAGCAAGCCGCGCCACTACGAATGCAAGCTCGTTGCGTACGACTGGGTTAACACGAGGGATGGGCTGCGGTTTCAATTTGCGCGGTGTTTGAGGTTATTGAATGACTGAAGCTAGACGCGTGGACGTTGTGGGCGTGGGATTGAATGCTACCGATACGATTATTCGGTTGCCACGGTTTCCGGAGTTTGATTCGAAGATGGAATTGATTTCGCACGATGTGCGGGCCGGGGGGCAGGTGGCTTCGGCTATGGTGGCTTGCCGGCGTTGGGGATTGAGTGCGAGGTACATTGGGAAAATCGGGGAGGATTGGGCTGGGGAATTTCAGCGGCGCGAATTGGAGAGCGACGACGTGGAGAGCCATCTGTTCCCCGTGGCCGGGTGCGAAAGCCAGCGGGCTTATATTCTCGTGGACGAGGCTTCGGGGGAGCGGACGATTTTGTGGAAGAGAGACGCGCGACTGGAGATCCGACCTGAGGAGTTGCAGAAGGAGTGGATTACTTCGGCTTCAGCGCTTTTGGTGGATGCGCACGATACGGCGGCTGCGACGCAGGCGGCGCAGTGGGCGCGCGAGGCTGGGATTCCGGTGATTGTGGATGTGGACAATCGATATTCTGGAGTTCAAGTGTTACTTGAACACATGGATTTTGTGATTGGGTCGCGCGACTTCCCTGCGCGATTGACGGGCGAGAAGGATCTCTTGAAGTCGTTGCCCATGATTCATGAGGAGTTCAAGTGCCGCTTGACGGGCGCGACGCTGGGGAAAGACGGCGTGATCGCTTGGGATGGCGCGAGATTTCTTTACGCGCGGGCATTTGATGTGCGGGCGATCGATACGACTGGGGCGGGTGATATTTTCCATGCCGCGTTCGTATATGGGGTGGTGAAGGGTTGGCCTTGCGAGAGGCTGCTGGAATTTAGTTGCGCGGCGGCGGGATTGGCTTGCACGGCGATTGGGGCGCGGGCTGGGATCGCGCCTCTTGTGACGATTGAGCATCTGATGAAGACAGGGGCGAAGCATGACGCGATTTACGAACCGGGAGACCTAGGGCGGGTGGCTCGGGCGGTTTAAGAAGACGCAGATCCCTCGCTGCGCTCGGGATGGCAGACGTGTTTTTCCGGCGAAGACCATAGAGTGAAAATCCCATGATTCCGCTGAAAAATTTGAATACGCGGACGACTGTGCCGCTGGTCACGTTTTTTCTGATTGGCGCGAACGTGCTGGTGTTTTTGTATCAGCTTACTTTGGGTCCACATGCCGCCGAGCAGTTCATCATGACTTACGGCGAGGTGCCGCGGAATTTGCAGTTGGCGTTGAGTGGCGGGAAGGTGGCGCTGAGCGATGCTTTGTTGCCGTTTTTTACGTCGATGTTTTTACATGGCGGGTGGCTGCACATTATCGGGAATATGTGGTTCCTGTGGATTTTTGGACCGGACGTGGAGGAGCAGCTGGGGCATTTTTGGTATTTGGGTTTTTATTTGATTTGCGGGATTGGATCGGGAGCGGCGCAGGCGGCGTTTAGTTGGGGATCGCGCGTGCCGGCGATTGGGGCTAGCGGCGCGATTTCGGGAGTTTTGGGGGCTTACATTTTGTTTTTTCCATCGAGCCGGATTTTGACTTTGGTGCCGCTTTTTATTATTTGGTTCACTGCGCGATTGCCGGCTTGGGTTTTTATTGCGCTGTGGTTTGTGGTGCAATTTTTGAGTGGAGTGAATTCGTTGGGGTCTGCGGCGGCTGCGGCTGGGGGTGTGGCTTGGTGGGCGCATGTGGGGGGATTTTTGTTGGGGATTTTATTGGCTTTGCCGAAGAGGCCGCGGCGACCGAATTATTATTATGCGGAGGGGTAAACGCTGAATCCCGACGTGCGGTCAAGGCAATAGGGCGTGGATTTGATCTCGAATCTCGTCGCGGTATAGCACCTCGACGCACGCAACCCGACCGCTGACAACGTCGAGGATGATTATCCCTTGGTTTGTAGTGAGTTCAACATCGGAATGACCTGCCCCGTACGACGTCTTGGGCCGAGGCTCCGTGTAGAAGGTACCGCAAAAATCATCGCCGCACCGGCATCGGTCTACGATTCGCAGCGTTGGGACTTGAGCCGCTAACTCACTTCTTCCGTGCGCGAGCATTAACGTTTCAAGTTCGCGCGCAAATTCAGGCATGACCTGGGAAAGAAGCGGCGGCAGTGCATCGGTAGGCATCAGCGTTATTTGGAAACGGATGTTCCCAGCCAGTCGCCTACCTGTTTTGTTCCCATTTTGCCGCCTAGGTCTGGCGTGGTTATTCCTTCTTTGATTGCTGCTTGGACTGCGTGTTCTATCGCGCGGGCTTCGGCCGGCCAATCTATGTGATCGAGCATCATCGCGGCGCTTAGGATTGCGCCCATGGGATTGGCGATGTTTTGACCGGCGATCGTTGGGGCGGAGCCGTGGACCGGCTCGAAGAGCGAGACTTGGCCTGGGTGAATATTTCCTGACGGAGCTACGCCGAGGCCGCCGATTGCGCCTGCGCCTACGTCGCTGGCGATATCGCCGAAGAGATTGCAGGTGACGATGACTTCGAATTGCGTGGGGTCGCGGATGATTTGCATTAGGAGATTATCGATGTATTGGTGGCTGGAATTGATTTCGGGATATTCGCCGCGCATTTTTTTGAAGAGGCGCTGCCAGATGTCGTGGCCGTAGGTGAGGGCGTTCGATTTGTCGCTCATGCAGAGGCGCGTGAGGCCGTTGCGGCGGGCGTATTCGAAGGCGTGGCGGAGAATGCGCTCGACGCCTTTGTAGGTGTTGACGTCTTCCTGGATGGCGATTTCGTCGGGGGTGTTTTTCTTGAAGATGCCGCCTACGCCGGCGTAGAGGCCTTCGGTGTTTTCGCGGAAGACGATGAAGTGGATATCTTTTTCGGTGCGGTCACGCAGGGGCGTGAGGCGATCATCGAGGAGATAGCAAGGGCGCGCGTTGACGTAGAGATCGAGCTTGAAGCGCAGGCCGAGGAGAATGTCGGCGGCGTGTTGATTGGTGGGGACGCGCGGATCGCCGAGCGCGCCGAAGAGGATTGCGTCGAAATTGCGGCGAAACATTTCGGGAGCGTCGGCGGGGAGCGTGGTGCCGTCGCGGAGGTAGCGATCGGCGCCCCAGTCGAAATTGGTGAGGGCTAGGTTCTTGCCCGACTTGGAGACGGCGGCGTTGAGTACTTTGATGGCTTCGGCGATCACTTCGGGGCCGATGCCGTCGCCGGGGATTACGGCGATGCGTTTGGATGGCGAGTCGGTGGTCATGAAAACCGAGCCACGTTAGCACAAGCGGGGTGGGGGGTTGCAAATCGAACGGGCCTAACGACGTTCGCAGTCCGCCTAGGCGGACGCCTCAACGGGTTCGTGATGAGGATTGCGAGTACAGAAAAAGTCAAAGACGCCGGCAGGCTGCCGGTGCTACGGACGGAGACTTAGAATCGGGCTAGATCGGTTCGGGCGGAATGCCGCGTTCCCCTAGGGCTCGCTCGGTTACGTACACGCCCATCAACACCAACGCGCCGCCGATCAGGAGATGCGTTGTGAAGTGTTCGCCTAGCAGTAGGACGCTTAGGATGGGGACGAAGACTGGCTCTACGTACGTTGTGGCGGCCAGACGCGAGGCTTCCATGTGGCGCAGGGCCCAGTAGTAGATCAGGTAGGAGATCACCGAACTGCAGATGGACATGAAGCAGAGGCCCAGCCAGCCTGTCCAGCCTACGCTGTGCCAATCGAGGCGCAGGCCTTCGCGGATGGCCAGCGGCAGCAGGACAATTCCGGCTACTAGGAAATTGAAGAAGTTTAGCGTTACGGTGTCGTATTTGTGTTCTACGCGCTTTGCCATGATTACGAAGATGGAATAGCCGAGGACGCTTTGGAGCGTGATGAGATCGCCCTTTAGTGTTTGCGAGCCGACGGCGGTGAAGCCATTTTCGGCGGCTAGCACCACAGCACCTACGAAGCAGAGAGAGATGCCGATGGCTTTGCGGCGAGAAATAGTTTCGAGGCCTACGAGCCGCGCGAGGATCAGCACGATTACCGGGGCTATGGCGATGATGATGGAGGAATGTCCGGCGGTGGTGAAATTCAAGCCGTAGGTAAAACCCCCTTGATTCATGACTACGCCGATGATGCCGAGGATGATAAAGAGCGGCCCATCGCTGCGATCGAAGGGCGTTTTGCGCGGGGTGCTGACGTAGATAAGCGTCATTACGATCGAGGCTAGGACCAGACGGAAACTGACTAGAGTCAGAACTGGGAAGTGGCGGAGAGCGATTTTGCCTATTATGAAATTAATCGTCCAGATGAAGAGCATCAGGGAAACTAGGGAGAAGAGGACGGCGGGACGGGGGCGAGGAATGTCGGTCATCTGCGTCGTCGGTGGTGGTCGTTTAGATCCTTTGCTGCGCTCAGGATGACAACGTTTTCTTCAGCGCCGCGGTTAGCAAAATCTACGACAACACCTCCCTCTTCTTGGTTAGCGACTCGATGCGATCTAAACGCGGCTGATAGCCGATGCCGGGAGCTTCCAGCACCTTGATCGTGCCGTGGGGCGTTACTTCCACTTCGGGCGTGATTATGTCTTCGGCCCAGTATCGCCTGCTCGCGGAGACGTCGCCGGGGAGCACGAAATTCGAGAGCGTGGAAAGTGCGATATTTTGCGCGCGGCCGATTCCGGATTCGAGCATGCCGCCGCACCAGACCGGAATTCGATTCTCGAGGCACAGATCGTGGATGCGTTTCGCGGAAGTGTAGCCTCCGACGCGGCCCATCTTGATATTGATAATGCGGCAGGCGCCGAGCGAAATGGCGGTGCGGGCGTCATGGTAGGAATGAATGCTCTCATCGAGGCAGATCGGAGTTTCCACCTGCTTCTGCAGCTCCGCGTGATCGTAGATGTCGTCCCAGCCTAGCGGTTGTTCGATCATGATGAGATAGAAACGGTCGAGCTGTTTTAGATGCGCGGCGTCGCGCAGGGTATAGGCCGAATTTGCATCCACCATCAGGCGAATGCGCGGCCAGCGCTCGCGCAAGGCGGCGACGGGTTCGATATCCCATCCCGGCTGGATTTTGATTTTGATGCGTTGATAGCCGGCGGCCAGTTCCTTCTCGACTTTGGCGAGAAGCGTTTCGATATTTGGCTGGATGCCGATGGAGACGCCGCAAGGAATTTCATCGCGCGTGCCGTCGAGAAGACGCCAGAGAGGGATTTTGCGCGATTTGGCTTCCGCGTCCCAGGCGGCAGATTCGACTGCCGCTTTGGCCATGTTGTGCCCGCGAATGGGGGCGAGGAAATCGTAGATCTCCGCCGCGGAAGTGTAATTGTGCTCGCGGAGATTTGGCCAGATGTGCTCGCGGATAATGTGCCAGGCGGTTTCGACGGTTTCGTAGGAATAGAAGGGATCTTCGCCGGCTACACATTCGCCCCAGCCGATGGCGCCGTTGGCCGATTCAACTTCGATGAGCAAAATGCGACGTAGATCGGAGAGACCGAAGCTGGTTTGGAATGGGGCTATCAGCGGGAGATGGATTTCGCGGAGAGTCAGTTTTCTTAGGAGCATAGGAGCATTCGTAGCGCCGAGCGAATGCGCGCCATTATTTATGTTGCTCCGCTGGCGGGAAGATTTCGGAGGCGATCACAGATTGCGGTTGAAGGATGTAGTCGGTTGATGTTTTCACCGACTCTATGGCGGTAGCTGCGTAGCCCTTCGCGAATAGGGATTCGAATTGCTCTCGGACCGTGGATTGAATTCGCTCGGCTGCGGCGCGATTGCTCGTGCGCAGCTCCGCGATGTTGGATGGAATCGAGATGCGTGCGGCTTGTGAGTACGCATTTACTTTTTGCGACGCGGGCGCGCCGCCGACTACGCGATTCACGTGCGGGGAATCTAGCCACCACTCGGCCACCAGGCGATCTGTGGGCATGCCCATATGAAGAGGGCTATCGGTGACGCCGTAGCAATTGGGGATCAGGCGGCGAATGATTGCGCCCAGGCGCATTAGATTGAAGCGGGCGTTTTTCAGCTCGAGCGGATCGAACGTCCATTCGACGAGATGAATGTTACGCGAGAGGGCGTCCTGGCGCTGGAAGAGTTTTAGGGAGCGGCCTACACCGCGATCGCGATAGGGCTCGAGAACCGCGGTCATGTGCGAATGAAGCGACGGGCGGCCTTCGTGAATTCCAGCCAAAGCTAGCGTGAAGCCGACCATTTCGCGGCCTGCGAAAGCGCCTAGAATTTGTCCGCCAGTTTCTTGGGCGACCACGAAGATCGCCGTCGGGACGAGAATGCCCGTGCCCCAGGTGACTTGCTCGAGGCGGAGGCAGTCTTCGTATTCGGCGAGCGAGCGGCAGTGGCGGACTTCGATGTCCGCGGCGGCTAGCGCTGCGCCTTCGATGCGTTCCATAGCTCTTCCATTGTCTCGCGCGGCGTATCGGCAAGCGGCGCGCCACGCTGTTGGGCTTCCTGTTCCATCCATTGGAAGCGAGCGGTGAATTTTCGATTCGCTTTTTTGAGCGTGATTTCGGGATCGAGGCCGGCGAAGCGCGCGAGATTCGCGGCGGTGAAGAGCAGGTCGCCGATTTCTTCGGCTATGGCTGGACTGCTTGCTCCGCGGTTGGACTTGGCTTTGGCTTGATTTTGTTCGCCGGATGCCGGCGGGGACGCCGGCGCTACTTGCCGAACTTCGCTGATTTCTTCTTCTAATTTTTCCAATACTTCTTCGAGTTGGTTCCAGTCGAAGCCGATATTGGCGGCCCGGCGTGTCAGCTGGTGGGCTTCCATCAGGGCTGGTAACGCGCGCGGGACGGCGCCCAGGATTGATTCCGGCTTTTGTTCGCGCTTCCCTTCCCCGGATTCGCTGCGGCGCTCTTCGGCTTTCAGCTTCTCCCAATTCTTGAGCACTTGCGCGGAGGTCTTGGCTTTCACGTCTCCGAAAACATGCGGATGGCGGCGAACCATTTTCGTGTGGATAGCTTCGATGACGTCGCAGATGTCGAATTGGCCGGATTCCGAGGCGATCAGAGCGTGAAATATAATTTGAAGTAGGAGGTCGCCGAGTTCGGAAGCGAATTTGCGCTGATCGCCCGAATCCATCGCGTCGAGAACTTCGTGCGTCTCCTCGAGCAAGAATGTTCGCAGCGACGCGTGGGTCTGCTCGCGGTCCCAGGGGCAGCCGCCGGGCGCACGGAGCCGGGCTTGCAAGGCGAGGAGGTCTTCGAACAGAACGCCCGGGGCGCGCCGTTTGCGGGGCGCGCGACGGCGGGAACTATTCTTTGCCGATGGCTTCTTTTCGGATTTGCGACGTGGCTTTCGTGAGGACAAGGTGAGTAGCGGCGCTCCTGATTGAACGGACAATTTACGGCACGCGGCGAAAAATGACAAGAATTGAGGATGGTTGTTTGCGGCGGCGATTTAGTCGGGCAACTTGAAGGCCACCACCGCGTCGCCCGAGGCGATAACTACGTACTGCTTTTGATCCAGCGAAAAACTCATCGGCCCGGCGATGATCGGCGCGCCGGTCTGAAAATGCCACAAATCTTTGCCGGTGCGTGCGTCGAATGCGATCAGGTAGCCCTCCATGTCTCCCGCAAAGACCAAGCCGCCCGCCGTCGAGAGCGCGCCCGACCACGGCGCCGAAACATACTTAAATTCCCATTTGATCTCGCCGGTCGCCGGGTCCAGAGCGCGCAGAGCTCCCCATGGCTTATTTTCAACTGGTTTGTAATAGACGCTGCCGAGATAGGGATGGCCGGGATGGAAGGGTTGCGGCAACGCGGTGAAAATGTCGCACTGTTCGCGAGTCACAACATAGAGAAGTCCCGTCTGGGGGCTGAATGTCGGTGACATCCAGTTTGTGGCGCCTGCCGCTGCGGGACACACCACCGTGCCCTCTTTTGATGGAGTCGCCGCGGGCAAGAGACGCGGGCGTCCATCGGGCCCGACCTCACTGGCCCAGTTGATGTGCGCAAACGGCTTCGCCAGCAGAAATTTCCCGTCGGTACGATCGAGCAGGTAGAAGAACCCGTTGCGGTTGGCATGCGCCAGTAGCTTTCGAGGCTTCCCATCGATATTTAAATCCAGAAGGACGGGCACTTCGGTCGCATCCCAATCATGCGCATCCGCGGGAGTGAATTGAAAATGCCAGCGGAGTTTGCCGGTGTCCGCGTCGAGAGCGACCACGCAATTGCTGTATAGATTGTCGCCTTTGCGCACGGAAGGATCGTCGGAGGGAGAGGGATTGCCGGTGGTCCAGTAAATCAGATTGAGGTCCGGATCGTAGCTGCCGGTAATCCACGCAGGTGCGCCGCCCCTCTTCCATGAGTCTCCAGCCCAGGTCTCATTCCCTGCCTCGCCCGTACCCGGCACGGTGTAGAAGCGCCACGCACGCTTTCCGGAGTTCGCGTCGTAGGCGTCAACGAAGCCGCGGATTCCGTATTCGCCGCCGGAGATTCCCACGATTACTTTGTCCTTAACGACCAGCGGCGCGAGCGTGAACGAGTGTCCGAGCCGGTAATCTGCGGCTTCCACGTCCCAAAGCACGCTGCCGGTTTTGGCATCGAGAGCAACCACATGGGCATCGAGAGTGGCGAGAAACAGCTTGTCGCCGAGCGCTGCGAATCCGCGATTGACTCTGCCGCAGCAGGCAATGACCCGGGAAGGAAGCGAGCGATCGTAGCGCCAGATCACGCGGCCCGTGCGGGCGTCCACGGCATAGCCATGGTCGTCGGGAGAAGTAAAGTACATCACGCCGTCGATGACCAGAGGCGTCGCTTCAAATTTTCCTGCGACTTCGGATTGGAATACCCAGGCCGGCGCCAGCCGCGATACGTTGGCGGTGTTGATCTGCTGCAATTCGCTGTAGCGTCTTCCGGAATAATCGCCGGAGTATGTGAGCCAGTTCTGCGGTGAACGCGTCGCGTGATCGAGTTGCTCGCTCGAAACTTGTGCGCGGGAAGTGCGCACGAGCGCGCAGACTAAGATCAGCGCGAAGAGAATAGAACGCATTTTCATTTTTGCGCTACCTCTCCTCGCAGACCGTCGAGATAAGCCACCAGATCTCTCAGTTGAGCATCGTCTAGAATGTCGTCGCCGAATGCGGGCATGAGCGTCTTCTGTTCGTAGGTGACTTTTTGCAGGTCGTTCTTTAGATAGAGCCGCAAATTCTCCGCCTGATCCATGAATTGAATCGAAAAGGAATCCTCATTGCGAAGCACGCCGGTGATCGATTGGCCGTCACGCGTGACTACTGTGACCGTCTGGTAGTCGAGCGGCCATTCCATGCCCGGCTGCATCAGGCCGGCAGCCAGGGCTCGATTGGGGTCACGGATTTTGGCGGCGAGGTATTCGGGAGAGCGCGCGCTTCCGACGCGGGATAGATCCGGCCCGATCCGTCCACCTTTGCCGCGCACCATGTGGCAAAGCGCGCAGTTGGCATCACCGAAGAAGAGTTTTTCGCCGGTCTTTGGGTCGCCGGGAGCTTTCTTAAGCTTCGCGGGAGCCACGCTGCGCAGATAAGCGATAATTTCCCAGGTTTCGGCGTCCGAGATATCATTTGCGGGCATCAGCGTTCCCGAAACGCCTTGCGTAATCGTCCGGAAGAGTTCGGCGTCGCTGCCTCCGTGATTCCATACGCCACGAGTCAAATCGGGCCCGCGGCTGCCTCCCTGTGCATGCAGGCCGTGACAGAGTGCGCAGTTAATCCGAAATTGAGAGGCGCCTTCCTGTGCCGCTTTCGCGTTTCCGGCCAGCGGGTTTTTGGTCTCTTGCGCGGCGGCGCTTCGAGCGATGGATAGGATCAAAATGATCGTGAGCGCCAGAGTGAAGGGGCCCATGAAGTCAAGAAGCCGTATGATTTTCGACCGGCGGCGGAGGTTGCGCTCTCTCATGTCGGGCCTTTGAATCGGTTCGATATCTGGAATTTTCGAATTCGGCCTCTGGGTTAGGCATCCTACGCTTCCTCTCGTTCCGAACACAATGGATTTGCCATACGAACGCGGCGATCCAAATCCGGCCCGCGGACCGCGCCGCACCAGCGTTGACTTGAATCGCGGCGCAACCTAAAATTCGCGCCATGACTGAATCGCAGTCGCTGGCCGGGCGCAACGTCTCGCACTACCGCATTCTGGAAAAATTGGGCGGCGGGGGGATGGGCGTTGTCTATAAGGCCGAAGATACTCGGCTGCACCGCTCTGTGGCGCTGAAATTCCTTCCTGAAGATTTGGCGCGGGATCAGCAGGCACTCGAACGCTTCCGGCGCGAAGCGCAGGCTGCGTCGGCGCTCAATCATCCAAACATCTGCACGATTTACGACGTGGGCGAAGAAGACGGTCGCGCGTTCATCGCGATGGAATATCTCGAAGGCCTGACGCTGAAGCACCGCATCGAATCGAGCGCGCTGCCGCTGACGCAAATTTTGGACCTGGGAATCCAGATTGCTGATGCGCTCGACGCGGCGCACGCCCAAGGAATTATTCATCGCGACGTAAAACCCGCAAATATTTTCATCACCAAGCGCGGGCAGGCCAAGATTCTCGATTTCGGTCTGGCGAAGCTGAGCCACGTGCATCGCGGTGCGATTACGGATGCGGACGCAACGGCCGGCGCGATCGAGCATGTTCTGACCAGCCCGGGCGCGGCGGTGGGGACGATTGCCTACATGTCTCCGGAGCAAGTGCGCGGCGAGGAGCTGGACGCGCGGACGGATGTGTTCAGCTTCGGCGTGGTGCTGTATGAAATGGCCACGGGGCGGCAGGCGTTTTCGGGCAAAACTTCGGGGGTGGTGTTCGACGCAATTCTGCATAGCGATCCCGAGTCGCCGCTGGGACTGAAGCCGGATTTGCCGGCGAAGCTTGGAGAAATCATCTCGACCGCGATGGAGAAGGACGCGACGCTGCGGTATCAGACGGCGGCGGAGCTGGAAGCCAGCCTGAAGCGGCTGAAGCGCGAGAGCGGCTCAGGACACGCGGCAACCGGCTCGGCGGCGAGAAACGCGGGCGATTCGGGCTCGTCGGCAGCCGCCCTGAGCGCATCGAGTCAATCAAACGCCGAATGGAGATTGTCTCCAAGTCCAACGGCCTTGAGGAAGAGTAAGTGGCCGAGCTTGCTCGCCATGGGCGTGGTCGCAGCAATAGCGCTCGCTGCGGCGTCGTTTTACGCCGGCATGTCTGACGCGCGGCGCCAAACCGGATCGTCGGCGGTTGAATACCATCAGCTAACGTTTCGCCGCGGCACGATGCGGTCCGCGCGGTTCGCCCGTGACGGGCAGACAATTATTTACAGCGCAGCATGGGAAGGAAATCCGTACGAGATTTTCACCACGAGCCCAGACAGTCCGCAATCTCGCCCCCTAGGAATTCCTCAATCCGAGATTCTCTCGGTCTCTTCTCTGGGTGAGCTGGCCGTCATGCTGCACAGCCACCCGATTGCCGGATTTATTTCAAGTGGAACGTTGGCGCGAGTCCCGATGACCGGCGGTGCGCCGCGCGAGGTTGCCGAGGATGTGCAGTGGGCCGATTGGTCGCCGGACGGCGCCGAACTAGCGGTGATCCGCCAAGTGCAAGGGCGATTTCAGATGGAGTATCCGATCGGCAAAGTGTTGTACCAAGCCGACGGATGGGTGGGCAATCTGCGCGTGTCGCCGAATGGTGATCGCGTAGCGTTTGTGGATCATCCCACGGTCGGAGACGATCGCGGACAAGTGATGGTTTTGGACCGTAGCGGCAAGCGGCAAACTCTCGGGCAGCTCTGGGGCAGCGCAATGGGATTGGTGTGGTCTCCCGACGGCTCCGAAATCCTATTCACGGGTGCGCCCACCGGTTTTGCGCGATCGCTTTATGCCATTGATTTGTCCGGGAACCAACGACTGCTGGCGCGCGTGCCTGGAATGCTTTACCTCCATGACGTGGCACGCGACGGGCGCATGTTATTAGGCCGGGATACACCGCGTTCGGGACTTGACTTCGTGACGGAGAAGCAGCGGGAGCGCGATTTATCGTGGTTCGATAATTCGAATCTAGCGGACATGCTCCCCGACGGCAGCGAGATCTTATTTACTGAGACGGGTGAAGGAGGCGGAAAGACGTACGGCGTTTATTTGCGGAAGACAGATGGTTCGCCGGCGGTGCGCTTGGGAGAAGGCACGGCGCTTGCATTGTCGCCGTCCGGGAATCTGGCCGCTTCGACGCATTTGGGGGACCAGCAGCCTTTGGTATTGCTTCCGACCGGGGCCGGGGAGCCTCAAACTCTTGCTGCCGCAGGAATCACGTATGCCACGGCGCTTTGGCTCGCCGACGGAAAGCGCTTGGCATTCGTGGGGAATGAAGTGAATCACGGCGAGCGCTTGTACATACAGGAGCTTCCGGGCGGAAAGCCACGAGCGATTTCGCCTGAGGGCGTGGATTGGCTGGAGATTGCCATTTCACCCGACCAACGCTATGTCGCCGATATCGGACCGGATGACAAAGGATATCTCTACCCTGTGGACGGCGGCGAGCCGAAGCGAATCCCGGGAGTCGAAGAGGGCGATAAAATCATTTCATTCTCGCCGGATGGTAGCGCAGTTTTTGCGTACAAATACCGCGATCTGCCTGCACAGATTTATCGGGTCGAAATTGCCAGCGGCAAGAGAACGCTATGGAAACAACTCACGCCGAGCGATTCGTCCGGGATTGATCACATTGCGCCAGTAGTTATGTCGCGCGATGGAAAGACCTTCGTTTACGGGTTTGCACGCTACCTCTCCGATCTGTATCTCGTCTCGGGCCTGAAGTAAGCGAGCGTCAGGCACAGGTGCTTGACCTCCCTGCTGGCGCTGTCTGCTTTGCCTCGCGTCTTTCAGCGGTGCAAGCTTGTCCCCTCACTCGGCCGGGTGCTACACTTTTTCGAGACCAATCATCGAGATTGCGGCGGACTCCTGGAGATGCATCTTGGCCGATCCCAAACATGAAGAAACATTCAAGGTAATTGACCGGCGGCCGTTTACGGCCGAGGGCGAATTGCGCAAGGACGTTGTGGAAGCCGAAGAGCGGCGCGAAACGGAAGTCGCGGAAAAGATTGCGGCTTCGAAAGATGCGGCGGCGAAGTCGGATGCGGCGCGGCAGATTGCGGCGGGGGGTGCGGGCGATGCTTCCGT
>DAITPO010000035.1:0-1280 GCA_036833535.1 Candidatus Acidiferrales bacterium
CCCATTCTTCTGCCATTGATAGCTTAACGGCGCAGTTCCGGAGGCAACCACGGAGAATGTCGCCACTTGCCCGACGTTGACCGTCTGATTTGCCGGTTGCGTGGTGATGCCTGGCGGCACCTGTACCGTGAGCGTGGCGGCGCTACTCGGGGTATTTCCCACCGGATTGCTCACGATTACGTTGTACGTGGAGCCGTTATCCAACATGGATGTTGGGGGAGTTGTGTAGCTCGCGGTTATAGCGCCGCTAATTGCCGAGCCGTTCTGTTGCCACTGGTAGCTCAGTGGTGCGGTCCCTGAGGCGACGACCGAGAACGTGGCAGACTGGCCCACCGTCACGATTGTGCTCGCGGGTGGCGTGGTGATATTTGGAGCCACGGGCGAGGCATTCACGGTCAGGGTCGCTGCGTTGCTGGTAGTGCTGTCCGTGGGATCACTCACCACGACTTGAAATGCCGTGCCACTGTCGGTCATGGCCGTTGGCGGAGTTGTGTAGCTCGAGGAATTCGCGCCGGTAATTGGCGAACCGTTCGCCTGCCACTGGTAGCTTAGCGGCGCAGTTCCAGAGGCGAGGACCGAGAACGTGGCGGTCTGTCCCGCCGTCACCGTTTGGTTCGCCGGCTGCGTCGTAATCGTCAGCGGTATGGGAGCCGGGTTCACCGTCAACGTAGTCGAACCAGTGACGCCATTCAAAGTTGCGCTGATGTTTGAATTCCCCGTGCCAACGCCGCTCGCGAGGCCAGTCGAATTGATCGTCGCGACCAGAGGCGAGCCTGAACTCCACGCGACCGACGAGGTCAAATCCTGAGTGCTGCTGTCGGTGTATGTCCCAAGTGCGTCAAATTGCACCGATTGCCCAACGGGAAGCACGCCGTTCGCGGGAGTGACTGCGATCGTGACCAGCGCCGGCGACGTTACCGCCAAAGTCGTGGGGCCGCAGACCGAGCCGGCACACGCGCTTAGCGTCGCTGAGCCGGTCGCCATGGCATCGGCGGCGCCGAGATTGGTGGCATCGTTGGTGATGGCTGCGATAGTGGCGTCGGAAGAGCTCCATGTCACCGACGACAGCGTTTGTGTGGTGCCGTCGGTGAAAGTGCCAGTGGCGGTGAAGCGCTGCGCCGCGCCGAGAGGAACTGCCGAGGCAGCAGGACTCACGGAAATCGATACGAGCCCTGCGGGAGTCAGGGTGCCCGGCTCGTACAGCTCCGCGCTGTTCGTGGCGATATTCGTGCTTTCGGAGCCTCCCGCGATCAAAACCATCCCGTTGTTCAGCAGCGTCG
>DAITPO010000035.1:1380-31651 GCA_036833535.1 Candidatus Acidiferrales bacterium
CCGTTGTTCAGCAGCGTCGCGGTGTGATATTCGCGAGCAGTGTTCAGGCTGCCGGTTGGCGAGAAGGTTCCAGCTACGGGATCGAACATCTCCGCGTCGGCTAAGACGCTGCCGTTAAATCCTCCTGCAAGCAATATCGTTCCGTTGTTCAGCAGCGTCGCGGTGTGATACTCGCGCGCGACATTCAGGTTGCTGATAGTCGTAAAGGCCCCGGCCGTGGGGTCATACAGCTCTGCGCTGGCCAAGACGCTGCCGTTGAAGCCTCCCGCAATCAGTACCGTTCCGTTGTTCAACGGCGTTGCAGTGTGATATTCGCGCGCGGCGTTCAGGCTGCCGGTCGGCGAGAATGTTCCAGCCACAGGATCGTAGAGCTCCGCAGTGGCCGAGACGCTATTCGTACTGTCAACGCCGCCCGCGATCAGGACCTTTCCGTTGCTCAGCAGCGTCGCGGTGTGATATCCGCGTGCGATGTTCAGGCTGCCGGTCGGCGAGAATGTTCCGGCCACGGGATCATAAAGCTCCGCGCTGGCGGTGGCGCTATTGGTGCCGTCAAAGCCCCCTACAATCAGAACTTTTCCATCATTCAACATCGTTGCAGTCTGATATTCGCGCGCAGTGTTTAGGTTGCCGGTAGCTGAGAAAGTCCCGGCCACGGGATCGTAGAGCTCCGCGGTGGCCGAGGCGCTGTTGCTTCCGTCAAAGCCTCCCGCGATGAGAACCTTTCCATTGGTCAGAAGCGTCGCGGTGTGATTTTCGCGCGCGGTGTTCAGGCTGCCAGTGAAAACGAAGCCGGGAGTGACCAGCAAGGCTGCCTGATTGCTGCCAATGGAGTTGTACGCCGCTTGAATCGTCGTCTGGCCTGTCGCTGCCGCGGATGCCATGCCTGTATTAGCCCCGATCGTTGCAACATTCATTACCGAGGAGGTCCAAGTGACTGACGGGGTCACGTCTTTCGTGCTGCTGTCGGCGTAAGTGCCGGTGGCGTGAAATTGCATGCCGCGCCCAACGGGAACCGTGCCGTTCGGGGGATTGACGGCGATGGAGACCAGCGGCGGCGGCGCGACGGTTAGGGTGGATAAGCCGCCGATCGAGTTCAAAGTCGCGGTGATCGTAGAGTTGCCCTGCGCGACGCCGGTGGCCATGCCCTGAGTGCCGGGCGCGTTGCTGATCGCCGCAATTCCCGGAGCGGATGAATTCCAGACCACGGAAGCGGTGAGATCCTGCGAGCCGCCGCTGAACTTGCCGGTGGCTATGAATTGCTGTGCGGCTCCAAATGCAATCGATGGATTGGCCGGTGTGACGGCGATCGAGATGAGCCCACTGGCGTTACCGGTACCGGTAAGAGTGACGAGGCTCGGGCTGCCGTAGGCGCTGTAGGAAATCGTGACGGTGCCGGACCGAGCGCCGACGACTCTCGGAGTGAAAGTCACTCCTATTTTGCATGTGAATCCCGCACCGAGACTCGAGCCGCAGGTGTTGCTGGCCAGAGCGAAATCTCCGCCTGCGACGACCGCTGAGACCGCCACAGATGTATTGAGATGATTTGTCAGCGTCACCGTTTGAGCGGAGCTGGTTGTGCCCACGGTGCGGCTGGAAAATAGCAGGCTCGCTGGGGAGGCTGTGACGGGCAAGGAGCCCGTCCCGGTAAGACTGACTGTTTGCGGAGTGTTCGTGGCGTTGTCGTTAAATGTCAGCGTGCCAGCGCGCGAGCCAGTCGTGATCGGAGTAAATGTAATGCTGATCGTGCAGGTGGCTCCGGCCCCGATGCTTGCGCCGCAGGTGTTGGTGGCGATCGAGAAGTCTCCGCTTGAAGAAATACCGGAAAACGCGAGTGGCGTGTTCTTGCGGTTCGTCAGCATGACCGACTTTGCCGTACTGACGTTTCCAACCGCCACCGTCCCGAAGTTCAAATTGGACGCCGAGAGCGTGACCTGAGCCACGCCGGTGCCTGAGAGAACGACGGACTGCGGACTGTTGGACGCGCTATGGGTTACCGTCAACGTGGCGGTTCGACTGCCCAACGCGGAAGGCGTAAACGTAACGGTGATACTGCAACTTTTTCCCGCACCGAGCGTGACTGGACTGAGAGGGCAGTTCCCGCCAAAGACAAAATCAGCGGGAGCGCTGCCGCCGGCGATGGCGATGCTCTTGATGGTCATCGCCACGGACTGCGTGTTCTTAAAAGTGGCGGTGGCAGGAGCGCTGGGGATGCCAACTGCTTGGTTGCCGAAGGAGAGAGTGGAGGGGGTCAGTCTGGTTTGCGCGAAGGCCGGGGAACTCAGGAAGACAACGAAAGCTGCGACGACAATTCTGAACCAGCCGGGGGAAGTTTCACCCAAGCTCGAATTGGAGCGTTTAGAATGACCGGGACCGATCGGTCTGCCCGTGAAGGCCTCCAGCTCAGGGCGGGGAAGTCCAGCCCGAAGGTCTTAACTTTGGCCGATTCGTCCGCACTTGCCAAAAAAATTTCTAAGGCAAGTTTCAGAAATGAAACACTTACTCGTAATTTAGGCGAAGCAATTTGTCAACAACAATTGCTGAGTTTCGCTGAAATATCGGAGTGTCCAGTTCGTGCAAGGAGGAAGTCTTCGCGTTGCTAGGAGCCCAGAGGCCTCAATCGGGCGGTGAAGTGCCGCAGGAACGGCGCGTGGTGGACCAACTCGTATCCCGGAATCCGCTCGCGCCGGCGCCAGACATCGAGTATGACCTCGACCACGTACTCGATGTGGCTTTGCGTGTATACGCGGCGGGGAATGGCCAGGCGGACCAAGTCCATGGTGGCGTGCTCGGCGAACATCAGCGTGCCGATTTCCACGGAACGAATGCCGCCTTCGAGATAGAGCTCGACAGCAAGTGCGACGCCGGGGAATTCCGAAACCGGAATATGCGGCAAGAAGGCGCGCGCATCGATATAAATCGCGTGACCTCCCGGCGGTTGCACGATGGGCACGCCCTGGCCGGCAATGTGATTTCCGAGAAACGCCGTGGAAGCGATGCGGTAGTGGAGATAGTCCTCTTCTAGAGCTTCATTCAGACCGACCGCGATCGCTTCAAGGTCACGGCCAGCCAAGCCGCCATAGGTAGGGAAGCCTTCGGTGAGAATCAAAAGATCCTTTTCTTGCTGGGCCAGGGAATCGTCATTGGTGCAGAGGAAGCCGCCGATATTGGCGAGGCCATCCTTTTTCGCGGACATGGTGCAGCCATCGGCGTAGGAAAACATTTCGCGGGCTATTTCGCGCGGGGACTTCGCGGAGTAGTCAGGCTCCCTTAGCTTGATGAAGTAGGCATTTTCCGCGTAGCGACAGGCGTCGAGGTAAAGCGGGATGCCATGCTTCTTGCAGATTTGCTTCACGCCGCGAATGTTGGCGAGCGAGACTGGTTGGCCGCCGCCGGAATTATTGGTCACCGTTAGCATGACCAGCGGAATCTTCTTGGCACCCTCGCGCTCGATTAATTCCGCGAGGCGGGCGGCGTCCATATTTCCCTTGAAAGGATGGAGGTGCGCGGGTTCCCTAGCTTCGGGAATGGGAAGGTCGACAGCCTGGGCGCCGACGAACTCGCAATTCGCGCGCGTGGTGTCGAAGTGCGTGTTGTTGGGAACGATGTCGCCCTTCTTGCACATCACGTTGAATAGGATGCGTTCGGCGGCGCGGCCCTGATGCGCGGGAATCACATGGCGAAAACCGAAAATGGCCTGAACGGAGTTGCGGAAGCGCGTGAAGCTGGGCGAGCCGGCATAGGATTCGTCGCCGCGCATCATGGCGGCCCATTGCTCGGTGGACATGGCCGAAGTACCGGAATCGGTCAGCAGATCAATGAGAATCGCTTCGGATTCAACAAGGAAGAGATTGTAGCCGGCCTCTTCGATGAGTTTTTGACGCTGCTCCCGCGTGGTGCTGCGGATGGGCTCGACGCTCTTGATGCGGAAAGGCTCGATGATGGGGCGAATCGACATGGGCGTGTCACGCTCACCCGAGACACTACCACACCTGAGTAAATTGAAAGAGATGGCTGAAAATGATTGACGCTATGACCGCGGCTGGCGGAGCGCTTGCGAGCGTACCGTGAATCACGCACAGAATTTACCGCGTGAGATTGAATGTTCCTTTCAGTTCAATTTTCTCGGATGAACTGCCTACCAGAATGGAGAATTCGGCGGGCTGAGCCGTCCATTGTTTGTTGGTAACGTCGTAGTAGGAAAACGATCTGCGGTTGAGTTTGAGCGTCACCCGCTTCGATTCATTAGGCTGAAGGAAGACCTTTGCGAAGCCTTTCAACTCTTTAACGGGGCGAGGCACCGGGGAGTGCGCGTCGCCGATATAAAGTTCCGCGACTTCGGCGCCTGGGCGCGCGCCGGAATTCTTGATCTCGAACGAAACTGCGACGGAATCAGGATCCGCTCCGGCCGTAGGCGAGACCCTCAGATGGCTGTATTCGAAATTCGTGTAGGAGAGTCCATAGCCGAATGGAAATAGCGGCTTCGTCGCCGAGCGATCGTAGCCGCGATAGCCGAGGAAAACCCCTTCTGCGTACGCGACTTTTTTCTCTCCCGCGCTGGGGTAGTAGCTCTTGAATGTGGGGTTGTCTTCCCAGCGTCGCTCGAAGGACGCGGGAAGCTTGCCTGACGGGCTGACGTCACCGAAGAGAATTCGAGCGAGTGCGTCGCCGCCTTCCTGGCCGGGATACCAAGCGTGAAGAATCGCCGGGACCGAATCGATCCAGCTCGTCATGTCAACATTTCCACCGGCGGTAATTACGAGGATCACATTCTTGTTCACGCTGGAAATCTCGCGGATCAACTGATCCTGGCCGCTCGGGAGGTGAAACGTGCGGTCCGCGCCTTCAGATTCCGTCGAAGGATCGAAGCCGACGCAAAGAATGACGGCATCGGCACGCGCGGCGAGGGGCTTCGTCTCGCGGCCGATCCCATACTCCGCGGGAATGATTCCGAGATGCACGGCCGCGCTGCCCTCTGCTTCGAAGTATTCCAATCTGATTTTGTAGGCGCGCCCGGCTTCTAGAGACCGCGTGGCCAGATCGAGCGTCTCGCTGTGCCGCTGCCAATCGTCTACGATGCGCTGCTCATCGACGTACAGCCGTACTCCATCATCCGCGGAAACGTAGAATTTAAAATCGCCGGTTTTCTCCGGCACATAGTAGCCCGTCCAACGAGCGGAGAAATGATCGACGGGCCCATCCGGCCGGTAGCTTCCATCACCCCAATCGAAATCTACGATGGGATCGGTGCGCACGAGCGCCGGAGCGCCCTCAAGATTCTGATTCTCGAAGTACTCCGCGTGCAAGCCGTTCTCGCGGCCGCCCGGCTCAGTGCGAAACTCGGTTTGCGCCACGACTTCGCCGACAGGAATTGTATCGGCCGCATAAAAAACTTTTGCGCCGGTGCCGAGATAATTGCTCACCCCTTCGAGATAGCTCACGGAATTGAACGGAGTAACCTGCGAACTTCCGCCTCCGCCTACCACCGCGGGATACGCGTCCGGGCCAATCACGGCGATCGTTTTGAGATTCTGTTTGGCGAGAGGAAGAATGTTGTGGTCATTTTTCAATAGGACCATGCTGCTCTCAGCTTCTTCGAGTGCGAGCTTGCGTCCTTCCTGGCTGAGCGCTGGGATGGAGGGATCGGTCTGGTCGCGATCAAAGAAGCCGAACTCGATGGCTTTCCGCAAAATCCGGCGCACTTTGTCGTCAATCGCCGCCACCGTCACTTTGCCCTGTTGAATCGCCGGCTGAAGCGTGGCGCGATTCATGAAGACGGCCGAAGGCATCTCGAGATCGAGGCCGCCATTGGCAGACGCGACGCCATCATGCGTCGCGCTCCAATCAGACATGATGATTCCATCGAACCCCCATTCCTTCTTCACAACTTCATTATTGAGATAGGCGTTCTGTGTCATGTGCACGCCGTTGACGAGATTGTAGGAGTCCATGATCGCGGCGAGATGGGCTTCTTTGATGGAGGCTTCAAACGCAGGCAGATAAATCTCGCGGAGCGTGCGCTCGTCGATTTCCGAACTGATGGTCTTGCGGTCGTATTCCTGATCATTCGCTACGAAATGCTTCGCCGTGGCCATCACGTGCTGCGATTGGATGCCTTCGATTTCGGAGACGGCAATTCGCGAGGCGAGAAAGGGATCTTCGCCGAAGTATTCGAAATTTCTGGCGCACATGGGCGCGCGGTAGATATTCATTCCGGGACCGAGAATGATGTGAACGCCGCGTGCGCGAGCATCGCGGCCCATCATGACTCCGACGCGCGAGGCAACATCAGTATCCCAGGAAGCAGCCAGCGCGATCCCGGCGGGATAGGCGGTTGTCGGGCCGTAATCGTGCACACCCAGAGGACCATCGGACATTTTCAGCGTGGGAATCCCGAGGCGCGGAAACGAATGCGTATACATATTCGGGATGCCGCCGATCAGGTCAATCTTCTCCTCGAGAGTCATGCGGCTGAGAATCGCCTCGACGCGTTGTTCGGGATCCTGCGCTGCGAGGCGCTCTGGTGCGATGAAAAGTTGAGGGACACTACCGGCAAAAATGAGGGCGACGGCGAGTCTGAGGCCACGCATAGCGTTCCTAAATCCTCGAATCGTGCGGCGCCTGCCTGGCGGCGCGCGGATGACAATTCTATCGGAACGCGGGTCTGAGTTCAGCGGAAAGGTAAGTAAGAAAAGAAGTTATTTTGCCGCGGGATGGCTCGGCTAAACCGGATCTTCTTTCTGAATTTTGTCGAACCGCTCTGCCTTCGAATGTGCGAACTAGCTCGTGACCACGCCTGCGCTTTACGTGTGATGCCCGTCACACCCGGCTGTGTGATGAGACACAGATAATGTTGCCGGGGAGACTCAGAATGCAGGAGTGAGAGCTGGAGGAGTCCGGTCATGAGCATCCCCAATCTTCTCTTCATCTCACCGAATCGGCTCCCACGCTCCGGCTCAAGCGCCCGGTGCGCTTCCGGTCTTTCTGCATCTGCTTCGGCGGCCGCGGGTTGCGCGACAGTAGTTTCGATCGGAGGCACGCCGGAGCGCGTCGCAGGACTCGGGGGAATTGCCCATGGGAAAGGGGAACGCACGTGAGTTCCTGGGAGAACGAATACCGCACTAGGTTGCAGACGGCTGATGTGGCGTTGCGCGCGGTGCAATCGGGAATGCGCGTCTATATCCAGCCGGGTTGCGCAGAGCCTGAAACGCTAGTCGAAGCGCTCTTGAAGCGCGCTCCCTTCGTTCGCGACGTGGAAGTGGTCCATCTGCTCACTCTGGGTTGTGCAGACTATGTGGCGCCGGAAATGGCGGGACACTTCCGGCACAACGCGTTTTTCATCGGCGGCAACGTGCGTGCTGCGGTGAACGACGGACGCGCGGACTATACGCCTGTGTATCTGAGCGAAGTCGAAGAACTATTCGAAAGCGGAGCCATGCCGCTGGACGTGGCATTGATCGAAGTTTCACCACCGGACACGCACGGCTTCTGTTGCTTTGGAGTGGGCGTGGACACCACGCTGACCGCGGCGAGATGCGCGCGCCATGTGATCGCGCAAGTGAACGATCAGATGCCGCGGACCTTCGGCGATAGCTTCATCCACGTCAGCCAGATTCACGCGTTCGTTGATTCTTCACGGCCGCTGTGCCAATTGCCGAAGCAGGAGATTTCCGAACTGCACGTGGCCATTGCCCGCAACGTCGCATGCCTGATCGACGACGGCGCGGTGATCCAGACCGGCATCGGCGGAATCCCCGATGCGGTGTTGCCGTTTCTGATGGACCGCAAAGACCTGGGCGTGCACTCAGAACTGGTATCCGACAGCGTGATCCCGCTGATCGAATCGGGAGTGCTCACCGGCGCGCGCAAAAACTTCAAGCCGCGCAAGATCATCCTGGGATTCGCGCTCGGGACGAAAAAACTTTTCGATTTTGTGGATAACAACCCAATCTTCGAATTCCACCCCAGTGCTTATTCCAACGACCCCGCACTGATCGCGCGTAACGACAACATGGTGGCGATCAATTCCGCCCTGCAGGTGGACCTGACCGGGCAGGTCTGCTCCGACTCTATCGGAACAAATTTCTACAGCGGCATCGGCGGGCAAGTGGACTTCTTGCGGGGCGCTGCCCATTCCAAAGGCGGCAGGCCGATCATCGCGCTGCCCTCGACGGCGCGCAACGGCGAAACTCCACGTATCGTGCCGACACTCACCGCCGGATCGGGCGTAGTGACCAGCCGCGGGCTGGTGCGCTACATCGTCACCGAATACGGCGTGGCCAATCTGCACGGCAAGACGATTCGGGAGCGCGCCAAGGCGCTCATCGAGATCTCCCATCCGAAATTCCGGGACGAGCTGTACGAGTACTGCGAACGCACCAAGTGGCTGCAGCATCCGCAACTCCAGCCGATTGGTGAAGTGAGGTGAGTATGGCCACTACAGCACGCGGAAACGTCTTTATCAACGAGGACGAGTGCAAAGGATGCGGGCTGTGCGTGGAGTCCTGCCCGCCCCACTGCCTGGCGCTGGCGCCGGAATTGAGCGGATACGGCGTGCATCCGGCGCGCTATTCCGGCATGGAGTGCACGGGCTGCGGCATCTGCTTTTACTGCTGCCCGGAGCCTGGAGCGATTACCGTTTACCGGCTGAAGAAGCCGGCCAAGGTCGTGGAAGTAACGCAGCCGGGAGGCAGTTATGCCGCAGCTTTGTAAGGGCAACGTAGCGGTGATGAAAGGCGCTCTGTTGGCAGGCTGCCGCGCTTTCTACGGCTATCCAATCACTCCAGCCAGCGAAATTACCGAGGCCGCGGCGCTCTTTCTGCCGCAAGTGGGCGGAACGTTCCTGCAGGCGGAGAGCGAAGTAGCGGCGATCAACATGGTTTACGGAGCGGCTGCTGCGGGAGTTCGTGTGATGACCGCATCTTCGGGACCCGGCCTGAGCCTGATGCAGGAAGGCATCTCCTACATCGCCGGAGCGGAATTGCCCTGCGTGATCGTGGACGTGATGCGCGGCGGACCGGGACTCGGCAACATCGCGCCGGAACAAAGCGATTATTTCGCGATGGTCAAGGGTGGTGGGCACGGCGATTATCACAACATCGTGCTCGCTCCAGCTTCCGTTCAGGAAATGTCCGAACTCACCACGCTAGCATTTGATCTGGCGGACAAATATCGCAATCCCGTAATCGTTCTCGCCGACGGCTTCGTTGGACAGATGATGGAGAAGCTGGATCTGACCTACCGCGAAGCGACGCCACCCGAGAAACCCTGGGCCGTGAAAGGCACACCGGAGACGCGCAAGAATCTGGTCTCTTCCATCTTCCTCGAGCCTGACGAATTGGAAGAACATCAACGGCAGATGGAAGCGAAATACGCGCGGGCGCGCAACGAGGAGACGCGTTACGAAGAGTACCGCACACAGGACGCCGACGTGCTGCTTGTCGGCTACGGAATCGTTTCCCGCGTGTTGCGCTCAGTCGTGGAAGAGGCGCGCCGCAAGGGGTTGAGGGTCGGGTTGTTCCGGCCAATCACATTGTGGCCATTCCCGTCGAATGCCCTGTCCCAAGCCGCGACGCGCGCCGGAAAAGTGCTGGTCGTGGAATTGAGCAACGGACAGATGGTGGAAGACGTACGTTTGGCAGTGAACGGCAAGGTGCCGGTGGAATTTTACGGACGAACCGGTGGCAACGTGCCGTCGGTGGAGGAAATCTGCGCCGAATTGACGGCTCGCGCAGCATTGACCGTTTAAGTGAAGGGGACGCCCATGAGCAATCAAGAAGAAGTGGCAATAAAAGGGCTAGAGCCAGACGCCACGAATTACGAAGTGATTCAGTCCAAGTCGCCGGTCTTCTACGAAATCTTCGAACGCAAGTCTGATCTGAAGCACCAGACGCACTATTGCCCCGGCTGCGGGCATGGCATCGTGCACAAGTTGATCGCGGAGGCGATCGAGGATTTGAATCTTCAGGACAAAACCATTTTCGTGAGTCCGGTAGGCTGCTCCGTGTTTGCCTATTACTACTTCGACTTGGGAAACGTGCAGGTGGCGCACGGGCGCGCTCCGGCTGCGGCGACGGGCATCAAGCGATCGTGCCCGGACAAGATGGTGATCTCGTATCAGGGCGATGGAGATCTGGCGGCGATCGGTTTGGCGGAAATCGTGCACGCCGCGAACCGGGGAGAAAAAATCACCGTCATCTTCGTGAATAACGCGATTTATGGAATGACCGGTGGGCAGATGGCGCCTACCACGCTGGTCGGGCAGAAGACCACGACCTCGCCGTTCGGCCGCCGACCGGCCAACGAAGGCTTCCCCATGCACATGGCCGAATTGCTGGCCTCGCTCGAAGCCCCGGTGTACATCGAGCGCGTGGCGCTCTCTGACAATAAAAACATCATGAAGGCGCGCCGGGCGGTCCGCAAGGCGCTCGAAATTCAGCGCGACGGCGTGGGCTTCTCGTTCGTTGAGATCCTCTCGCCATGCCCGACGATCTGGGGCAAAGATCCCGTGGACGCGCGCGAGTGGGTCGAAAAGAGCATGATCCCCGTGTTCCCCCTGAACGTATTCCGCGACCGCAAGCCCGAAGCCGTGGCTGACAATCCGCCGCCGCAACGGACCATCCCCGAAGTCTTGGAATTGGGCACGCAGGAAAAAGCGCAGCTCTCCGCCGCACCGCATCATGAGCACGGTTTCGAGCAGATGAAAATCAAGGTGGCGGGATTCGGTGGTCAGGGCGTGCTGCTACTGGGGCAATTGCTCACCGAGATCGGCGTGCGCGAAGGGCTGGAAGTGAGCTGGCTGCCGTCTTACGGGCCCGAGATGCGCTCCGGCAGCGCCCATTGCCATGTGTGCCTCTCGCGGAATCGCATTGGCTCTCCGCTGATTTCCCAGCCGGATGTGCTCGTCGCCATGAATGAAATCTCGCTGCGCAAGTTCGCGGCGGAAGTGGATGAACACGGGTTGATTCTCTACAACGGCGCGGCTCTCCCGAAAGATTTCGCGCCTCCTGTAGCGCGCGTGGCATGCATTCCGGCCTCCGAGATCGCCGACAAGCTGGGCTTCGCAAAGGCAGCAAACATTGTGCTGTTGGGAGCGCTGCTCGAAGAAACAGGGTGCCTCACAACGAAGACGGCACTGGAAACCATCGAGGCCAAGGTCAAGAAAACCGCGGTGCTCGAGATCAATCGCAAGGCGCTCGAAGAAGGACGCCAGTTTGTTGATCAGAAGATTTGGGCGGGCCCGGAGACTCAGGCCGACGGCTTCGCTGAATAGAGATTCCGCGCGGAAACCTCGCGGCGCGACCGCACAATCGGCAGGCTCTGGTGATCTTTCCAGGGATTGAAGTGGGTTGAACGGATTGAGGGGGGAACGGACATGTCTATTACGCCGAAGGAAGTACGCGAATACCACGCCGGCAGCCGGCCGGGCAAGACTTCGGTCGTGCCCACCAAGCCCTGCCGCACGCAACGGGACCTGAGCCTGGCCTACACGCCCGGCGTCGCGATTCCTTGCCTCGACATCCAGGACGATCCCAGCAAGGCGTTTCTGTACACGGGCAAAGGCAACCTTGTCGCCGTCGTATCGAACGGCACGGCGGTCCTGGGTCTCGGCAACATCGGAGCGCTGGCAGGAAAGCCCGTGATGGAAGGCAAAGCGGTGCTCTTCAAGCGCTTTGCCGATATCGACGTGTTCGATCTGGAAGTGGGATCGGAGAATCCGGAAGATGTAATCAAGTTCTGCCAGCTTCTCGAACCCACCGTCGGTGGCATCAATCTGGAAGACATCAAAGCGCCGGAGTGTTTCTACATCGAAGAGACGTTGCGCAAGACGATGACTGTTCCGGTGATGCACGACGATCAGCACGGCACCGCCATCATTTCTGGAGCGGCGCTGCTCAATGCTATGGAGATCGTGAATAAGCCGCTGGATAAAGTGCGCGTGGTGTTTAACGGCGCGGGGGCCGCGGCTATCGCCTCCGCGGAGCATTACGTCCGGTTGGGAGTGAAGCGCGAGAACATCTTCATGGTGGACACGAAGGGCGTGATCTACACGGGCCGCACTGAGGGCATGAACGCGTACAAAGCACGCTTCGCTCAGAATACGAATCTGCGCACATTGGCGCAGGCTGTCGAAGGCGCAGATGTATTCGTCGGGCTTTCGGTGAAGGGCGCCATGACGCAGGCCATGCTGCGGGCCATGGCCCCGCGACCGGTGGTGTTTGCGCTGGCCAATCCCGATCCCGAAATTACTTACGAGGGTGCTCTGGCAGCCCGCAAGGACGTGATCATTTGCACCGGCCGCACAGACTACCCGAATCAGGTAAACAACGTCCTCGGTTTCCCATTCATATTCCGCGGCGCGCTCGACGTGCGGGCCACGGCAATCAACGAAGAAATGAAGCTGGCGGCAACGCGCGCTCTAGCGGCGCTGGCGAAAGAGGACGTTCCTGATTCTGTGTGCAACGCCTACGGCGTCGGGCGCATCCGCTTTGGCCCTGAGTACATCATTCCGAAGCCTTTCGACCCGCGCGTCCTGGTGTGGGAGGCGAGCGCGGTAGCCAAAGCGGCGATGGAAACGGGAGTAGCCCGGCAAACTGTGGACCTCGATGAATATCGCGACCGGCTCGAGCGGCTACTTGGCAAAGCGCATGAAACGATGCGCACGGTGATTCGCAAAGCCCAGTCGATGCCGCGCCGCGTTGTGTTCCCGGAAGGCGATAATGAAAAAGTGCTGCGCGCCGCTCACATCCTGGTAGATGAAAAGATCGCCCAGCCCATCCTATTGGGCAACGCGGCCACGATCCGCACCAACATGGCCAACCTGGGCCTTTCGCTCAATGGCATGGAGGTCGTGGACCCCGCTGATTGGCACCGCCGCGATCACTACATTCAGATGTTCTATGAGCTACGGCAGCGGAAGGGCGTGACGCTCACCGAAGCGCCCGAGCTGATTATGAACCGCAACATCTTCGGATGCATGATGGTGAAACTGGGCGACGCGGACGCGCTGGTGAGCGGCGTGACGCAACATTACCCCGATACCATTCGCCCCGCTCTGCAAGTGATCAAGCCGCGGCCCGGCCTGCACAAAGTCGCCGGGCTGTACGTGATGGTCACGCCGCACGGCGACCTTTACTTCTTGGCGGATTGCTCGGTGAATATCGATCCCACGGCGGAAGATCTGGCGGAGATCGCCACTTGCGCAGCGCAGACCGCCAGGCGGTTTGGCGTCACTCCGCGGGTGGCCATGCTCTCGTTTTCCAATTTCGGCAGCACGGAGCACCCGCAGACAGAAAAGGTGCGCCGCGCCGTCGAGCTCGTCCGGTTGGCGGATCCCACGCTGATGGTGGACGGTGAAATGATGGCCGACACGGCGGTGGTGCCGGAGATCATCGAAGAGACTTACCCGTTCTCGCATCTTCATGGCGGCGCCAACGTGTTGATCTTCCCCGATCTCATTTCAGCGAACGCTTCCTACAAACTGCTCTCGCGCATCGGCGGTGCGGAAACCATCGGGCCAATCTTGATGGGCATGTCCAAGCCGGTGCACGTTCTGCCGCGCGGTGCGGGGGTGGAAGAAATCGTCAACATCGCGGCCTTTGCCGTCGTGGATGCCCAGGAGAGTTTACCGGTTGCGGAGCGGAGCGAGGTGCCTGAGCCGGTTACCGTGTAAGACTGTAGCGTAGCAGCGCTACGGAGCGGGCGCGTCGCGCCACACCAATAGCCTTTAGATGTGGTATCCGAAAGAAGATTGATTACGCCCGAGCTGAATCCTTGGAATGCGTCTTCTTTGGAACGTACTCGCCGAGTGGACCCGACTTCTCCCACTGCCGCACGACCACCATATCCGGGTGTTCTCGCACGAACTTCTGAGTCATATGGCAGCTCCAGCAGACGGGCAAGTCCTCTGAGAACGCTCCCGGGAGGGTCTCCGCAGGAAGATCATTCCACTCTTCCGTCTTACTCTCGCGGTCGAGCAGCGCGGGTTTGTGATCGAAGTGGCTAAGGGTGTCGATTCGCTTCCCGCAATACACGCATTTCTTTCCCGCGAACCAGTGCGAAGCGATGGACCACACGCGATGATTCTCAGGATCACGTTCGATCTGCGGGAGACAGTCTTGATCGCAATCGGCTCGCTCCGGCCAGCGCGAACAATCGCACAACTCAAGGTCGTCCCGTCCGGCTAACGCGTTCAGTGTAGCGCGCCGGAGATTCACCTTGACGGCTGCTGGCGCGTGCGTTTCCGGACAGGTAATCAGCATCTTGCCCCGAAATGTCAACGCTCCCCACACTCGCCTGGTCACGAACACAATGGCGATGGCTAGCAATGCGATGACGACATAGACCTCGGTTGCCATGGTGTCCTCCCCGCCAGCCGCCAGACAATTACCTTCAGGCGGCGGCATCACATAACTAATGTTCGACCTCGCCGGGCCCGCCGTCTGTGAAGCCCATCACCCGGAGCGGTGCCCTGCGTCACATCGCGGAAGATGAAAATCCGAACGAAATGGAACGAGTCGCCCAGCGTATCCGCTGTCACTCTGCCCCGTGACGCCGGTCATGGCAGACTCGCGCGAAATTTCGTACACGTATTGGATGGAGGGCGGCGCGATGCGCGACCCCGCGATGAAGTGACGTACGCGAGGCGAACCAACCGCGCGAGCGCCTAAGAAGGAGGACTTATGTATAGCCGTCACATGACGTTCCAGATCAAGAAAAGTGCGGTGTCAGAGTTTCCGCAGATAATTGAGAAGGAACTGCTTCCCCTGCTACGCAC
The DNA here is from genome assembly GCA_036833535.1 of Candidatus Acidiferrales bacterium. Lineage (GTDB taxonomy): Bacteria > Acidobacteriota > Terriglobia > Acidiferrales > UBA7541 > Palsa-147. The sequence goes on from DAITPO010000035.1 coordinate 16,154, forward strand.
GCAAACGGGTTTCCTCGATGAGGTGATCCTAGTTGCTCCCGACAAGCCGGAAGGGGTCGCCATTAGCTTGTGGGAGAAGAAGGAGTTTGCTGACAATTACACTCGGGATTTCTATCCAGAGGCGGCCAAGATCATGAACAAGTACATCGAGGGCATGCCCGTGGTGAAGACTTTCGAAGTGGGGTATGCAACGCTTCCAAAGTTCGAGAAGTTCGCCACGGTGGCTCACAACTAAGTTTCGGCAGCTCTTTCTGGAGAGGGGGCCAGACGGGTCCCCTCTTCAACCTCGATCTCCCGTGAGCGGAAGACAGGAGGAGAGCCATGAAAGTCCCAGAGACGGCCTTCAAACTCGCCTTTTTCGGAATGAAGCATGAAGCGGGCGACATCATCGACTACGTCGCGATCTGCTTTTCCCTGGTGACCTCGATCCTGGCGGGCATCGTTGCCGCGCTTTGGTTCGGCCATATTTTTGGCGCGCTGGCCGGCCTGATCGCAGGAATTGGTTGTTACGGCCTTAGCATGATTTTGTGCTCGCTCGCGCTCGTGCCGCAAAATTCCAGCTCTGAGAAATAGCATTATTTCTCAGGTTGTGGAGCACAGTTCGGGCGGCGCTCCCAGGATGCGGGAACTTCTCTGCTAGGCTCCAGCCGCTGCTGCTTCGAAGGGATAGTGTCTCGTGGTGTGCTGAACGGAAACCCACTTTAGCGTTGTGAATTCCTCTAGAGCCCATCTCCCATTCAGACGTCCTACCCCGGAAGCTTTTTCTCCACCGAAAGCTACGAGCGGATCGTCGTTGATCGTGCCGTCGTTCACGTGGATCGCTCCAGAGTCGATCTGTTTTGCGAGTTGCGCGCCGAATTCAATGTTTCGCGTGTGGATGGCGCCGCTGAGGCCGAACGGGCTGTCGTTAGCGATGCGAATCGCTTCTTCCGGCGTATCGAATGGAATGACGCAAACGGCTGGGCCAAACATTTCGTCTTGCGCGATGGACATGTTCGGGCGGACATCGGCGAAAATCGTGGGCGAAACGAGATTGCCTTCAGCTTTGCCTTGCAGAACAGCACGCGCTCCTTCGGCGACGCCCTTTTGAATCTGCTTCGAAAGCGTATCCGCTTGGGCTTTGTTCATCAGCGGGCCAATATCGGTTTTTGGATCGCGCGGATCGCCGACTTTCAAGCCAGCCACGCGCTTCACGTATTTCTCGAGAAACTGATTGTAAATCGAACGATGCACCAAGATTCGGTTGGCGGACATGCAGATTTGTCCTTGGTGCGTGAAGCGGCTGAATACTGCCGCGTTGAGGGCCAGCTCGAGATCCGCATCCTGCAGCACAATAAACGCGCTGTTTCCGCCCAGCTCCAAAATTGCTTTCTTCAAGCACCTGCCCGCTACCTCTCCGATCTTCCGGCCGACTCCTTCCGATCCGGTAAACGAGATGACCCGCGGAATCGGGTGATCGATGAATTTATCGCCGAGATCGCGGATGTCCGCGACGATCACGTTCAGCAAGCCTTTCGGAATACCCGATTCTTCGAATACCCTGGCGACCAGCGTTCCTCCGGTGATTGCCGCATCGTCGTGCGGCTTCAGCACGACGCCGTTGCCGGCGCCAATGGCCGTCGCCACCGAGCGCATGCTCAAGAAAAATGGAAAGTTGAATGGGCTGATGACGCCGACGACGCCAACGGGAACGCGATACAGCCTGTTCTCTTTGCCCTCGACCGCCGACGGAATGATCTCGCCGATCATCCGCAGTGGATAGGTGGACGCTTCCTTGATGATGTTCTTGACGATGGAAATCTCGAAGAATGCTTTGAGCCCAGTGCCGCCCAGCTCCTCGATGATAATGTCCGTAATCTCCGCTTCATTTTTTTCGACGAACGCGAATGCCTTCTCAAGTACCGTTCGCTTTTCGTAGGCGTTGACCCCTTCCCAGATTTTTTGCGCGGCCGCCGCGGAACGATAAGCCTCATCCAGGTCCGCGAGATTCGCGAGCTTGAATTCGCAGATCGGATTCTGGTTATAGGGATTCCGGTCCGTCAGGATCTTGCCGGCGTTGCCATCTCTCCAGGTGCCGCCAATGTATTGCTTATTCAGCGTTGCGAATGAAGTCATGAGATTCCCCTTTTTTCTGAGAGAAGTTGGTCGCCATCATAATCCAGAAACGGCGGTCTTGCAGCTTTCACCGGGCCGTTCATTCCGGCAGGTCCGGGTGGCGGGTTCGCACGTGGTAGCGGCCCGAATGAAAAATCAAGGGCTCGCCCTCATTCCATTTGTAATCCTCGACTTCGCCGATGAAGATGACGTGATCGCCGCCATCATACTGCCGCACGTTGCGGCAAATGAAATGTGCGGTGGCGCCTTTCAACAAAGGGCAGCCGCCGCGCCCCTCGACACATTCGACATCGGCGAACTTGTCTTCGAGGGAAGTAGCGAACTGCCGCGAAAGATGATGCTGGTTGGCCGCCAACACGCTGACCGCGAAGTGAGCAGCGTTCGTGAAATCCGCCAGAGACGCCGATTGCCGTGACAAGCTCCAGAGCACAAGCGGCGGATCGAGCGATACGGATGAAAAAGAATTCACCGTCAGACCGATGCGGCGCCCATCCTGCGCGCGCGTGCTCACCACGGTCACTCCGGTCGCGAACTGCCCCAGTGCACGGCGGAAATCGCGCCGGTCGAAGCGCTCGGCTGCAGCCTTCGCAGCCTGCTCCAGAAACGTCTCGGCTTCCGCGGCGTCAATGAACCAGGGGAAAAACGAGCGCGGGTCGTCAAAGCCGTTGGCGACCGCTTCCGCCACTTCCGGTAATCTTCCCGCGGCCTCCAGAATCTTGATGACGTGCGGCGGAGGATTGAGCAACGTGTTCGTCCACTCCGTGACCCAGCGGGCGTATCCGTTCCAATAGCGATCAAATGTCTGTTGCATCCAGTCGCGATCCGCCGGTCGCTCGCCGTGCTCGATGATGCTTCGCATATAAATGTCGGCGCACTTGGCGGCATTGTTCGAGCCTTGCCCGGTGATGGGATCGTTGAGCACGGTCGCGTCCGCCATCCCGAGGACTTGTTTTCCCGAAGGAAGGGTTGCCACTGGTCTGCGCACCACGGGAGTTAGAGAGCCGGTCAGGGTTCCGTGTTCGTCGGTCAGCGCGATCTTCCTGCATCGCTTCGCCTCCCAGGGCAGATACGTTTCGAGAATCCATTTCGACTTGGCAAGATGCTGCTCCGGCGTGTTTACGTTGGCCCAGCAATCCATCGGGCCGCCGGGAATGCCCTCAAAAACCATGATCTCGCACGGGCCCGATATGGTGAGCGCCGGAAACACGAAATATTCCCCGACTCCAGGGATGAGATTGAAACAAACGGCGGCGAAAGGCTCGCGCGGACGCATTCCCGTCACATATGTGAGTGAAAGAATGCGCTGCGGCGTTCGATAGGGCGACCGCGTCGCGTCGGGTTCGAAGAGCGAGCCAAGCGCTCCCTTGCCCACCGCGACGATCACCAGATCGTGGCTTCGAGCGTACGCTTCGATGTCCGCGATCTGCACATCCTTTACGACCAACTCGCCGCCTTTGCGCTCGAACTCGTCCATCCATCGCGGCATTTTGATGCGCTGATCCACGGCTTGCGCAGGATTATTAAGACGCGCTGCCCAATCCACGGCTTTGCCGCCATGAGGGCCCGGAACCGTGAAGCTCATCCCTTCAACATTGGGACACTCTTGCTCCCAAAAATTCAGGCCCAGGTCGCGTTCGGTTTGCAGCGCCCAGTCGAACATGCACTGGCTCGACATCACACGGCCGGAGCGGATTTGATCGGCCGAACGGTCGGAGAGCACGGTAACTTCGTAGCCGGAATCGAGTAATCCGAGAGCGAGCTGTAAGCCGGATTGTCCCGCGCCAACGATGGCGATGCGTTTCATGAAGAAGGCCTGGGGAAGCGCTGCTATTGCATTAATTTCGGAATCGCCGGCTCAGCCATCTCGGGCCCCATTGCGGAATAGCCCCCATCGACGGCCAGATCCGTGCCGGTAATGAAAGATGCGTGAGACGAGCAAAGGAACAGCACGCCTTGTGCGACTTCGTCCGGCTCGCCCACGCGCCCCAGCAAGTGAAATGCGCCACCGACTTTGTTTGTTTTCACTTTGTCGCCGTGGGTCAACTCATCCATCAGGCGGCACCACGTCCATCCCGGCGAAATGGAATTGACGCGAATCCTGTCGTGGGCCAGGTCCATAGCTTCATTCCGAGTTACTTGAAGAATTGCGGCCTTGGTCGTGGGATAAAGCCATCGCCCCGTCTGCGCTACTTTGGCGCTGATACTTCCAAAGTTCACAACTGCTCCGCCTCCGCGTTTCGCCATGTGCGGCCGCACCGCCTTCAGCATCAGCACGCCGCCGACGACGTTCACGTTATAGCTCTCGAGCCACTCCTGCCTCGTTGATTCGAGTGCATTATCCACATAGACGCAAGCGAGATTCACAAGAAAATCGATGCCACCGAAAGTCTTCAATGTACTTTCGACACACGCTGCGATCTGCCCATCGTCGGCCAGATCCGTCTTGACGAAACAAACGCTTGGTTTGAGTTCGTCGGCGATGGCCTGTCCGTCCTTCGCATTCACATCCGCCACGACAACCTTTGTTCCTTCGCGATGAAACGCGCGAACGACCTGAGCGCCGATTAATGTCGCGCCTCCGGTGACAATCGCCACTTTGTCTTTGAGTCCGTCCATGGAGAGAACCCCCGGTGTCTTGTCGTACTCGATTTCGCTGCGCGTAACCTTACCACGCGTCCGAAGAGCGACAAAGTTCCTTGAAGTACGTCCGTAATGTAGCTCACCTCTTCAGAGGTGAGGCCTTTCGCTTTCTCCTTTGCTTTTGCTCTTGGCTTTCAGTTCTGTCTTTCGCCCCTCACTCATCTCGCCAAAAAAATCTGGACTCGCGGTATCCGAACGAGCAAAATAGGCCGCCTTCAGAGACATTTCGCGAGGTGAACCATGAACAAGATCGCCATCATCGGCGGAGGACAGTCGGGTCTGCAATTAGCGCTGGGCCTGCAGAAACGCGGCTATGACATCACTGTCGTCTCCAATCGCACCCCGGAGCAAATCCGCAAAGGCCGCGTCACCTCGAGCCAATTCATGTTTCACGATTCCCTCCAGAACGAGCGGGACCTGGGCATCAACTTCTGGGAGAAGGAATGTCCGAACACGGACGGAATAGCATTCGCGGTGCCGGGGCCGGACAGCAGCCGCGCCCTCTTCTGGGAAGCGAAACTCGACCATCCCGGACAATCCGTCGATCAACGAGTGAAATTCGCCGGCTGGATGGAAGAATTCACAAAGCGCGGCGGCAAGGTAGTCATCCAGGATGCCGGCGTGCAGGAACTTGAGGAGTACGCCAAGAACAACGATCTCGCGATCGTGGCATCAGGAAAAGGAGAAATCGCGCGCCTGTTTGAAACGGACGCTGCGAACACTCCTTATACGACGCCGATGCGAGCGCTTGCGCTCACCTACGTGAAGAACATGGTGCCGCGAGAAAAATTCACTGCCGTCGCCTTCAACTTGATTCCGGGCGTCGGCGAATATTTCGTCTTTCCGGCGCTGACCACGAGCGGCGCATGCGAAATCATGGTCTTCGAGGGCGTCCCTGGCGGACCAATGGATTGCTGGGGCGACGTGAAAACACCGGCTCAGCATCTCCAGCGCAGCAAAGAAATCCTGCAGAAGTTTCTCCCGTGGGAAGCAGACCGCTGCCGGAACATCGAACTCACCGACGACATGGGAATTCTTGCCGGCAAATTCGCTCCCACCGTCCGCAAGCCCGTTTGCAAGCTGCCTTCTGGGCGCCTGGCCATGGGCATGGCGGATGTAGTTGTTCTAAATGATCCAATCACAGGCCAAGGCTCGAATACGGCGAGCAAAGCAGCGAAGGTTTACATGACCCGCATCCTGGAGCGCGGTGACAAGCCCTTCGACGCCGCCTGGATGCAGGACACCTTCAATTCCTTCTGGACCTACGCGCAATGGGTCGTGAAGTGGACCAACACCCTGCTCACTCCGCCTCCGCCCCACATACTTCAATTGATGGGCGCGGCGTCTCAGATTCCGCCGTTGGCCAGCAAGATCGCCAATGGATTCAACAATCCCCCGGACTACAATCCGTGGTGGTTCGACGCGAACGAAGCCCAAAAGCTGATCGGAGCCCAACAAGCGGGTGCGTGATCGAGCCGTGCTCTTACGCTACCGAGACTGTAACGTGCTTTGAATTTTCGATCCGCGCAGCACGCTTTCTCGTTCGCGATTGTATGAGCATTCCTCGCCCGGCGTTTCTAAGCTCCGTCTTGACAAACCATAGTGCGCGGTATTGAATAATCCCCGCTCGCGCGCGGCGAATACGTACTCGCTCCCTTTTTCGCGCCGCGCCGCTCACGATAGACTCTGCACCACTGGCGAGGCTTTCATGGAAAGACGTGTGGCTACTCTGCTGCGCCGCCTCGACCGCTGGGAACATCGATGAAGCCCGAACAAAAAGTCCTCGGTGGACGCCGCAGCGTGAAAGTCGCGGTCGTTCAAACCCCGCCCGTCTATCTGGATCGAACCAAGAGCGTAGACCGTGCCTGCGCCAAAATTGCCGAAGCCGCGGCTCAGGGTGCGGAACTCATAGCTTTCACGGAGACCTGGCTGGCAGGCTATCCCTACTGGGGCGAAGGATGGGAGTCCCAGTTACAAAACTGGCTGCCAGTGCGCATCCGGTTTTATGACAATGCGGTGCTGATCCCCAGCGAGGACACCGAGCGACTCTGCCAGGCCGCCGCGAAGGCCAACGCCCACGTGGTCATCGGCTGCAACGAGATGGATTCGCGCCGGGGCGTGCACACGATCTATAACACGCTCCTATTTATCGATCGCTCGGGGCACATTCTGGGGCGCCACCGCAAGACGGTGCCCACATTTGTCGAGCGCGCCGTCTGGGGCTGCGGTGATGGCAGCGATCTGGTCACCTACGAGACCGATATCGGCCGCATTGGCGGATTAATTTGCGGCGAACACCTTATGACGCTGATCCGCGCTCGCCTGATTGAGCAGGGAGAGGATTTTCACATCGCGGTGTTTCCTGGCGCCTTCTCGATTCATTGTGGTCCGAAGCTAGAGGAGCCGGATTTCGATGGCCGCTTTTTCTGGGGCCACACTTCCTCTCGCGCACACGCCATGGAAGCCGGCGCGTTTGTCCTTTCCGCGTGCGGCTATTTCACCGCAAACGATCTGCCCGCCGATTTTCCCTTGCGAGATACCGTGAATCTTGACTACGCACACGGTGGCAGCCAGATCGTCTCGCCCGTCGGCGTCCCTCTCGTGCCTCCGACATCTGGGGACACGATCATTTATGCCGAGTGCCAGGCCGACATGATCAAGGTTTCGAAAGCACTCATAGACACGGTAGGACATTATGCGAGACCTGATATCGTCCGGCTGCAATATCTGAAGAATGGACAACAAGGCTTCGCCGATCTGGCCGTTGAGGCGTTCGAAAAAAGCCCGCCTCAAGTAATCGAGGAGCACGCCGAGCGGCACGAAGTGAGCCGGCAAGCCGTGGAGTCTGCCGTCGCGCGGATTGCTCAAAATCGAGCGTGACGGCAGGCAGACCGATGAAAACGCTGGGGCAGGCGGTCTGAATACTCTCAGGAATAAGATTCGGGGCGAGTTCAATAGGGGGTGGGGGATGATTCGATTCAGTCTGCGTGCGGTGGTGCGCCTTGCACTCTTCATTTTGGTGCTCGCGGGCACCGCCTCGGCACAGCAGTTGGCCACACTGCGCGTCACGGTCACCGATCAATCCGGTGGAGTGATTCCACAAGCGCGCGTAACGCTGCGCAGCCTCGAAACCGACGCGAAGCGCACCGAGCTTTCCTCGGATACCGGCGTCGCGGTAATCACCGCGGTGGCCGCGGGCAACTACGAGCTGACCGTCGAGTCCGGCCAGTTCAATCCGTACAAGTCTCACGTCACTCTCAGCGTCGGCCAGATCGCGGCAATTTCCGTCACGCTTCGCCTCTCCGTTACCCAGCAACAAGTCGAGGTGACCGGCACAACGCAAGCGATCGATACGGAAGTCGCCCAAGTCAGCCAGGTAATCCAGAAGCAAGACATCCTGGACCTGCCCATCTCCGGCCGCGACTTTATCGACTTCGTGCTGCTGACGCCGACAGCCAACGTCGGCCGCAGCACCGCCGTCGGCGCGCAATCGCCTTTCACCGAAACCGTGCTGCAGCTCAGTTTCGGCGGCTTGCGCGAAACGCACAGCACCGCCTTCGGACTCGACGGCGTCGATTACGCTACGAGCATCTCGGGCGTGCAGCACTCCAGTCCTTCGCAGGATTGGGTCCAGGAGTTCCGCGTTGTGAGCAGCCCGTATACGGCGGACAATGGGCAAAATCTCGGCTCGGTGGTCAATACCATTACCAAGTCCGGCGGCAAGGATTTTCACGGCTCGCTCTACGAATTTTTCCGCAACAACGATCTCGACGCCAAGAATCTTCTCTCCGCGCCGGGCTTCGACACGCTGCGCTTCAACCAGTTCGGTGCAAATGTCGGCGGCCCGGTAATTCACCAAAAGAGCTTCTTCTTCGCGGGCTACGAAGGACAGCGGCGCGCGGAATCTCCCGTGTATTCCTCGTTCATCCTGCATTGCATCGATGGTGAGAATTGCCTCGGGCCGGGAACGCCGAGCATCAACGAAGTGAAGGAGAGCCTGGGTCTTGCGCCGGAAAATCTTGGCTCGATCCTGACTATCGACAACTACGACAAGGGTTTCGTTAAAAGCACCAACATCATCAGCGACAAGAGCACATTGAACGTCGCCTACCTCTTCACCGACGATCGCAAGCAGAACGCACCCGGCGCCGCTCCCGGCGAAGGATTGCCCTCCGCCTTCCGCGACAATCCTGTCCGGGATCAAACGCTTTACGGTAACTTCGCGCATCTTTTCAGCAACACCTGGACTTCCGAAACCGTTCTCGATGTCGGCCGCCGCACTTTCAATCTGAATCCGGTGGGCGCGGGCTTCGAGCCGGCGTTGAATATTCCCGACCTGCTTTCCTCCGGCGGATTCGTCGGCAGCGTCCATTTCTATCGCGAGCAGCATTTCCAGATTGCCGAGAATCTCACGCACGTCCACGGCAATCACACTTTCAAATTCGGCGGCAATTTCGAGCCAGTGTGGATTGACGCGCAGGTGACGCTGTTCAGTCCCGGCCTCGGCGTCTTCTCGCCGCCCAGCTTCTTCGGCCTCGGCACGCCGATTGGCACGCCGCAGGTGTTCATTTTCCTCGAGCCGGCGTCTCTTTTCGGCTCTCAAGTGCCGCAACGAACGCTGCCTTTCGAAACTGGACTTTATAACGGCCCCGCCGAAGCGCAGTTCAACAACAGCACAGCGCTCAGTTTCCGGCACGAGATGTACTCGCTTTACGGGCAGGACGAATGGCATGTGCGGTCAAACCTGACGCTGACCCTGGGGCTGCGCTATGACGTCGACGCGATGCCTTCCGCGAGCGAATTGCGCTTGAATGGCGCCGCGAGTCCCACCAACTACGGCAACGTGCAGCCGCGCGTAGGCTTCGCTTATTCCCTGCGCGGCGGAAAAACCGTGGTGCGCGGCGGCTTTGGCTTGTTCACGGGACCGTTTGATTACAGCGACGTTCTGGTGAGCTGGATCGGCGCGTCGGAATTCACCTACATGAATCAACCGCTGTTGAATGCTTTCTCCGACCCCACGCATAATTTGATCGGCACCGGACAATCGGGCGCCGTGGGCGTTCCGAGCCCCGCGCTGGCCGGCCCGGCTTTCAGCAACTTCACTCACAACGGAATCTATCCGGATCCGGCCTCGCTGCCGGTGCTGCAATTCCCGCTCGGCTATTCGACGCGCAAGTTCGACAACGCCTTCGCCGAGCAAGCCAGCCTGGAAGTGGAAAATCAGATCGCCAGGGATTGGTTTGTTTCCGTCGGCTACCAGTACACCCACGCGATGCATCTGCCCGTGTATGACAGTATCAACGGAATCCCCAGCGGGCAGACGCCGGGCGGTGAGCAGGCTTTCGTTCCGGCCGATCCGAATTTCGGATTCGCGCTGCTGGTGCATCCCATCGGCTGGTCGGTTTACAACGGCGCCACGCTGAGCTTGCGCAAGAATTTCGCGCAACACTACAGCATTCTTGCCAATTACACCTATTCGAAGTCCATCGACCTCGCAACCGACGTGCAGTTAGCCAACACGCCGCAGGATTATTTGGCCACGGGGCTCGACCGCTCGCGCGGCGATAACGACATACGCCATCGCTTCACCCTGGCGTTCCTTACCGAAACTCCCCAGCACTGGAATATCGCGTTGCGCGATTTCAAATTCTCGGTGCTCAGCACTGCGCAGAGTTCGCTGGCCTACACCATCCTGGCGGGCTTCGACGTCAATGGCGACATTTATCCCTTCTCCGATCGCGTCGGCAACGTGGGCCGCAATACTTACCGCGGCGATCCCAATTACTCCACCGACCTGCGGCTGCAGCGCGTGATTCCCTTCAGCGAGCGTTTCAAGGGCGAACTCAGCCTGGAAGCGTTCAACGTATTCAATCGCGCCAACGTCGAAGAGATCGATCACGTTTACGGTGCCCCGGTATTCCTCGGGCCCGTTCCGCAGCACTATAAGGACGGCGTGACTGTCCCGTTCCCGGCGAATTCCAGCTTCGGCTCGCCGAAGTTCGTGGCCCCGGCGCGGCAATTGCAGCTCTCGTTCCGTCTGAATTTTTAAGACTATGGAAGATGTTTCCGCGCCCGGCGCCGCGATTGAGCTTTGATGATCGATCGGCAGCGCTGGGCGCGGCATTCCCTGCGCACACCTCTTAGTCAGGATGAAGCCCATGATTAAACCGTTCACTGCCGTCGGCTTGGTTCCCACAATTCGCGGAATCCGCTCCCGCAAAGACATCAAGAACAACCTCGAGCATCTGAAGCATCTCGTCAAAGCCGCAAGTTGGCTTTCGGGCCTGAGCATCCCCGTGCGCCTGATCGCGATTCCCGAAGGCGCCCTACAGGCTTTCAATGATGAAGTCCTGGACGTAGATCACGCCAAGTTTGCCCGCGAATGCGCCATCGACATTCCCGGCGAAGAAACCGAAGAGATCGGCAAACTCGCGCGCGAATGGAATTGCTACATCATGGCCCAAGCCAAAGCCCGGCATCCCGATTGGAAGGATCGCTTCTTCAATGTCGGATTTATCCTCGATCCCAAAGGGAAGATTATTCTTCAGCATTACAAAGTTGCGCCGCTCTGGCCCGTAGAACATTCCGTCTGCCCGCACGATATCTATGATTGGTGGATCGAAAAATACGGCCGTAATTTGCAATCGTTCTGGCCTGTGGTGGACACAGCGATCGGCCGCATGGGCATCATGATGGCCAATGAAGGCTCGTATCCGGAAAATGCCCGCGCCCTGGCGATGAACGGCGCCGAAATCGTTTACCGCGCCTCGTATCCGCATCCCGGCACCGGCAACGATTATTTCGAAATTCAAAGCGCCGCTCGCGCCCTCGACAACAACATGTATATCGTCGCGCCTAACGTCGGCACCTATTTCCTCTTTCCCGAAGACACGACGCCGATCGACACGTTCGGCGGCCGCTCCTATATCTTCAATTACAAAGGACAGAAAGTCGGCAAGCTCGAATACAGCGGCGGGTCAAGCTATGTCGCCGGAGTGATTGATATCGAAGCCTTGCGGGATCACCGCGCTCGCGCCAAGTGGGACAACTGGATGAAGGACCTTCGCACCGAGCTATATCAAATCGTCTACGAGCGGCCGATCTACCCTAAGAATCTCTATCTGAAACGCGCCCCGATGAATCACGCCGAATACTTCCAGAAAGTAACGAAGAGGCAGATCGCGCTGATGCATAAACGCAATATCTGGAAGAAGCCGGATCGTTAAAGCGCGGTAAATTTGGCGGGCGCGCTCCGATCTCTTACCGTGCCATCACGCATCGATCTAGGGCTCGCGATTTTGCTGGCCACAATGAGCCCCAGGACGAAGTTGCCGGATCTGAAGCCGGCCCGCATGGCTCTAAACGCTCTAAGAAACCGCACGAACATCAGCCCATGCTCGGCGGCGGCTCGCCAAAAAGTTTTGTCCTTCACGATTTCCAGGCCGATATCCCACGACTTCGCGCAATTCTCGTTCATAACTTCAGTGTGCGTAATTTTCAAGCCGTTTGCTTTGATGTGCTGTTCGTAGTCTTGCATCGTTCCCAACTCGATGAGCATTCCTTTTTCTATCGGGAGAACAGATCTCTCGTAGCCAACCGCATCGAGATTCGCCTTCTTGAACCAGTCAATTATTGCCATCGTTCCATCAGGATTGAGCAATCGCGCGGCTGATGCAAAAAATCGTTCCTTGTCGTGATAATGCGAGATCGATTCGACGGACCATACGACATCAAACAATCCATCAAAGTTCATGGCATCGGCATCCATGAGTAGGAATCTGGCCTTCACATTTTGTTTTGCCGCCGACTCGCTGGCCATCTCCACCTGAACGGGAGAAATCGTGATACCCGTCGCCTCGGCCTGGTAATTTTTCGCCAAATAAATGCTGCTGCCTCCCATGCCGCAACCCACGTCGAGAATCTTGTCGCCTGATCGGATCTTCGCAATTCCTGCGAGATGGTCAATGAGCTGATTCTGGGCCGCCTCCCGTGTTTCATCGCCCCGAATCCAATAACCATGATGGATGTGCTCGCCCCACATCGCGCGAAAATAAGGGCTCGTAACATCGTAGAGCGCTCTAATTTCTTTCTTATCGTTATAACGAGCCATCGCACCATACTCTGAATCAGAATTCGTATCTCGAAATACCCGCCGCTGTTGACCGGGCGAGCCCTTATATCACGGAGCCCACAAGAGTCCGCTTCACACTTGTCGACTTCCAGTTTCGACCGTGCGGACCGATGCGAATAAACTTCACGAGTGGAAAAATGTTTGAGGGGCGACCCAGAATTCGCCGGGAACGCCTACTTGAACCCAGCTTGGGTAAGTTTAACCGCGCAGCCAGTCGTGGGCGTTGGACATGCGGATCCGGCTAGCCGCGTGAAATAAAGGCTTGCCGCTTGCGGCGTGGTTGCCGCTGGCACAGTGTTGTCTATGACGATCCCGCTTGTGCCGCCATCTTCCGGCGCCGAATTCGCCACGCTCGAGGGAAAGCCCGACGTCGTATCAAACGACATCACGCAGCCTCCGCCTGGAGTTGTGATCGTCGCCCCGCAATTTGTCAGGTTGCTGTTGTTCTGCACGCTGAAGAACATCAGATCGGTGCCATTGTTCGAATTGAAGATTTCCGTGCCCGGAGAACACGTGGTTGCGACCGAAGGGGAAAAAATACTCACCGGCTGCGAGATATCGAGCCGCTTCCCATCGTTATTCGGGTTCATGGTACCCGACGCGTTGAAACCGATCCGGTAGAGAGCCGCGTTTTGAAGATTAGTTGGCGTGATCTGGTTTCCGCAGACGTACAGAAATCCCGAGCTAGGCGCGGTGAAATAGTTGTTGTCGAATGCGCCCGAATAGACGGGGTTGAAATTAAACGTGATGGAGTTCGTCGCGCTCAGCCCGACGGTGGCTTCAACGCTCGATGCCAGTGTTGTCGGAGCCTGGAAAACGGCCGAGTTGTCGCCGCTGGCGGGGCCATCCGATCCGACGAAAACAAAAACGGTGCCATTTGTTGAGTCCACGATCGGTGCGTCCACTATCCCGCCGGCTTCGATTGAGTTGGTGCTGACCGTGTGGTCTCCGAGGCAAGGTACCGTGCCCGTGAGGCAACCGCCGACGCCACTCGCCGGCGCCTCTTTCACGAAGCTCAATACGCCGAATGCGTCGCCCACGTAGATGTTGTTCGACACGGAGTCGTAAACGGGGCTGGTCAGTGCTTCGGGTGGGTCCACCGTGACCGGCCATCCGCCGGCAATCACTTCTGCCGGAGTTCCATTGAAAACGCCGATGAATTTGTGCAGTACTCCGGTGTTGTCACCCACGTAGAGATTGTCGTTTTGATAGTCGTAGAACGGGGCAGATCCCGTGTCCTCGGCGCCATTCGCGAACGCCAGACTAAGCAGGCAGGATTGGACAATCGTCTTACAAGTGGTGTACCCGCCGCCGGTCGTAGATGCGCTAGTTACAGCTACCGGCGCACTGGCCGTTCCGCCGTCCCCCGAATTCCATCGCAGCACATGCAGCACTCCAACTCCGCCGCCACCCTCGATGTACGCAATCTGCGCGCCGGAGTCCAAGAGCGAAAGAACGGGAGAAGTCGCAGTCACGCCCCCGTTCGTCTGCGTCTCATATGCAAATAGCGCAGTGGGTCCCATGCAAGCCCCAGCAGGAATGATTCCCGCATAGAGATTCTTGAACGCAACGATACTCAACGCTGTCCCGCCGGTGAGGTTGGTCGTGAAGGCGACGTAGTCATTACAAGATGCACTGTCGATGTCGAAAGAGAACTTCGCTGGGAACGCGCTCGGGGGCATGGAAGCACCTGTGCCGAGCGAAGTACTCCAATCCCGATGGAACGGCCGACTTTGCCTTCGGTGCCCGATCACGGGGCCTTGCCACGGGTTCTGCCACGAAATTTCCGCCTCCGGGTCACTCGCATCAATGACTACCACCGAAGCATTCCGTCGCAGCCATTGCTGACGGTAGCGAGTATCCCCCGCAATACGCGAAGCCTGCTCCGCCGTTCTCGGGTTCGAGAAAATAAGATGATGGTTGCTCCAATCCCAGATGACCGGTGTACGGGAGGGGCGTGATTCCTGTCCCGAGAGGCCAAGGGCTGCCAGAACGGCGGCTAGGAGGGCAAATGCAAAGCGGCTCACCGAATACTGCTGCTGCATCATGACCTATACTCCCAACCGCGAGGGCTTGCCGACCCGGCTCGGGCACCTTTCGGGAGATTCCTGTACCCACGTGTCGGCTCAGAACTGCGGAAATCAGACGAATGCTGATCCCGAGCGGGACGCCATCGTCCTGGAAATCGCGCGGGGATAATGGGCGATTTTACGCCTAGAACCCGAGACTTTCAATCATCTGAAATTGTGCGCAAGTGATTGGTAATTAGGGAGCTCTGGTCGGGATCCGCCCTCTCGCCAGGCCTGGAGAATCTGGCGCGCGACTCGCTCAGAGATAGAAGCGCAGCTTAGGCCAGAGCTCTGCCAGCGGCATCTTCGGCCGGCGGCAGACATAGACCGGCAGATCGATCTCGTTGGGCATTGCGTAGGGATTCGAGATGACCGCCACCTCTCGTACGTCGCCGAAGAATTGCTTGTCGAACTCGGCGCGCTCGCCGAACAAAATCACGCAATCGCCGGTGTAGTCGCGTGGTCCCCAGAAGTAGTAGCTATTGTGCGGGCTGATTGCTTTCGGGATGCCGTACGCTCTGCCTAATAGGTCGATTGCTCCGG
>DAITPO010000036.1:0-5889 GCA_036833535.1 Candidatus Acidiferrales bacterium
CCCACAGCTCATCCACCTCTTGCTGCGACTCGCAGTTCACCAGAAACGATATGGCCTCGGTGAATTTGAATGTCGGGCCGCCGTTCAGCGCCATGAATTCTTGTCCATTGAGCTGAAATTTGACGACCATCACGCTGCCCTTGGGGCCCGGCCCCGTGTCTCCATATCGAGAAATGGTCAGAATTTTCGAGTTCTTGAAGATCGAAACGTAAAAATTCACCGCCTCTTCGGCGTTGCCATCGAACCACAGGAACGGGCTAATCTTTTGCATCGCATTCTCCTTTTTTACTTCGGAATTGATCAAGCCTGTCGCAGCCAGCTCTTCGTTCAAGACGGACTTGCGCCTTTCTCCATTCCTCGGACGCCAAGGGACGGCAGTTGCTCTGCCAGCCGGCTGTAGCTCATTGCCATCCCTTCCTCCATGGCCGTCTTCAGCGCGCCATCGCGCGCGGCGCGCGAGGAGTACAGAATCGATTGCGTGACCGTCGTTTTCCCTGCGTGCTCGACGAAGATGATGGTCACTAGCGTCTCGCCGCCGGTCCAGTCGTCGTCAAAGACTTCGGTGAACACCAGCCGTTCGCACGGCACAATTTCGCGATAGACGCCGCTCAGCCCCATTTTTTCTCCGCTGTTGTGACGCCACTCGAATCGCAACGCGCCGCCCACCCTTAAATCAACTTCGCAAACTGCGAAGGGCCAATCATCGGGCCCATAGACCCAGCGCTTCAGCAATTCGGGCTTGGTCCAGGCGTCGTAGACCAGCTCACGCGGCGCATCGAAAGTGCGCGTCATCGCGATTTCTCTGTCGCTCGGAGTGGTCACTACCAAATTTCCGGCGTCTGCCATTGGCCGCTTATCGCTTCTTGCGTCCACGTTTTTTCTCCTTGGCTTTCAATTCGTCGAGCAATGCATCGAGACGATGGAAGTTGCCCTCCCAAAATTTGCGGTAGCGTTCGAGCCATTCGGTTGCGTCGGCGAGCCGTGCGGCCTCGAGCCGTCGCGGGCGCCGCTGCGCGTCGCGGCCTCGCGAAATCAGCCCCGCGCGCTCTAGCACTTTGAGGTGCTTTGAGATTGCGGGTTGGCTCATCGCAAACGGCTTAGCCAGCTCCTTCACCGAAGCTTGGCCCGAAGCGAGCCGCGCCAGAATCGCGCGCCGCGTGCGATCCGCCAGCGCCGCAAAGGTCGCGTCCAGTTGTGCCGGCATCATTCGTCCATAACCTTCAGGTTGCATAACCGAAAGGAAATATACGATGACGGCGGTTCCTTGTCAAGCCCTGCACAAAAGGAGGTGGTTCGAATGTCAGGCGTCGCGGTACAAACCCCGGATTAACTGTGCTTGGTGCTTGCCATATAGGCCGTCACATCGGCGTGAGGTATGGCGTCGGCGGCGAACGTAAAAGTCCCTTTGTCTTTGATTTCGCGGGCGGCACGCACGAAGGCTCCCAGTGCGGCGCGAGCCAAAGCTCCGCCTACGCTGATGCGCTTGACTCCAGCGGCTTCGAGCTCTTCCACCGAATAGGTCGCGCCCTTAAGGCCCATCAGGGCGTTGACGGGCTTGGGGACTGATGCACAAACTTTCTTGATGGCTTCGAGACCCGGCAGTCCCGGCGCATAGACGACGTCAGCGCCGGCCTCGGCGAAGGATTGCACGCGGCGGATGGTGTCGTCGAGATTTGGGCGGCCGTGGAGGAAATTCTCGGCTCTGGCGGTGAGAACGAAGTGAGAATCGTGAGCTGCTTTAGCGGCCGCGGCTACACGCTCGACAGCCAGATTAAATTCGTAGATGGGATTGTTCTCGTCTCCTGTAGCGTCTTCGATCGAGCCGCCCGCCAGGCCAACTTCCGCGGCGCGCCGGATGGTTTCGGCGCAAGCTTCAGGCGCGCGGCCAAAGCCATCCTGCAGATCGGCGGAGACCGGCAAATGCGTTGCCTCGACGATTTCTTTCGCGTTTGCCAAAACTCCATCGCGCGTTAAGACGGCTGTGGAGTCCACGCATCCAGCGGAGAAGGCGTAACCGGCGCTCGTAGTTGCGAGAGCTTCGAAACCCAGGGCCGCGAGAATCTTCGCAGATCCCGCATTCCACGGATTCGGGATCACAAAGATTCCAGGGCGTTCATGAAGCCCCCGGAATGTCTTGTATTTTTCTTCGCGCGTCGGCATGGTGCACCTCGTATCAAACATTTGAATTGTGCCACAGTCGGCTGCTGTACTCGACGAGGCGGACGGCATTCTCGTGGAGCAACTCTGCAACGGATTGCCTACAGTCCGCCGCGTCATTTCGCGTTCTGCGGCATCCATTGAAGTAGAGCAGAATTTGCGCCGGACGCTGCACGGGCCTAAAATGGGCCAAGCAAATTGCGCACCGGCCCACCTGCGGCGAATGATTCCCCAGGGAGTGAAGCAGTGGAGCACGAACGGCCCGAGTGGCTGGAACAAGTCGAAGGCGTTCTTGAGACGCTCAATCAGGGCGTCATTATCACGGACGACTGTCACCGCATCGTCTTCGCCAATGAAATTTTCCTCGAGATGATCGGCCGGACGAAAGATGAAATTCTCGGCCGCATAGGCAGAGATTTTTTTGCCCCGGAGGATGCGCCGATCTTGGCGCGTCAAATCGAAATCGGGCAGGCCGCGGGCCGCAACCGGTTTGAATTTTACGTGCCGCAGGCGACCGGGACGAAGTTGCCGGTGGTGATCAGCGCGCGGCGGCTCGAAGATCCCGACGGGCGCGAATTTGCCGTCGTCACGTTCACGGACATTACCGAACAGAAGCGCGCCGAAGACGATCTGCGCAGCGCCAATACGCAACTCGAGTTGCGCGCGCGCGAAATCGAGGAAGAACTGACGCTGGCTTCGCGCGTGCAACAAAGCCTTGCGCCGAAGGGTCTGCTTTGGGGCACCGCTTCCGTCGAGACGTACTTTCAAGCCGTGCGCTCGATCGGCGGCGATTTCGGGCTGGTCACGCCCGGCGAGGATCAACTCGATCTGCTCGTCTGCGATGTTTCCGGGCATGGAATCAGCTCGGCGCTGGTGGCCAATCGGATCTACACCGAGACGATGTCGCAGATCGAACGCGGCGAAGGCCTCGCGCCCATGATGCGTCATCTGAACCGTTTCGTGATTCAGAATCTGGGCAGCTCGGTTTTTTATTTCACCATGGCGGCGGCGCGGCTGAGCCGCGATGGCAGGTCGCTCGAATTCGCCGGGGCGGGCCATCCGCCGGCAATGCTGATTCGGCCGGGCGAAGCGCCGCAACTGCTCGAATCGCGCAGCGTCGTGCTCGGATTTCTGCCCGATGCCGTGGATGGCGAAGCGACCATCGAAGTTCCCGTGCAGCCCGGCGACCGCGTGCTGATGTACACCGACGGGCTGACCGAAAATTTCAACGCGCAGAACGACATGCTGGGCATCGAAGGCCTAAGCGAGATCGTCCGTGACACCTCCGCGTTGCCGCTGCCGCAGATGAAACAGGAAATCCTCGATCGCATCGCGCTATTCCGCCACGGTCCGCCCGCCGACGATATGTCGCTGGTCCTCGTCGAGATTTCTTGAACTGTCGAAGCACAGCAGCATGGCCCGCCTAGCACTTGAGCAGCGCATCGCCGCGACGCCAGCCTTGGTCGCCGCATTTTTCGTCCCGCAAAGAATGCCCTACTGGTACGCCCACGAAATGAAAGCCGAAATCGAGATCTTAGGCGGCGCATCGGATTTCGCAGCCGGGCAGAAAGTACGAATCACAGGCCGCCTCGGCGGCCTCGAAGTAACGCTGACGGCAGTTGTGACACGCTACGAGTTCGGCCGCACGCTCGAATGGCAATTTCAGGATCAGTACGGCGTAAAGGGCAAGCAATCCTGGGAGATCGCGGCGCAGGGCGAGACGACGATTGTGCGCATGCGCGATGAATACCAAATGCCAGGACGCTTCGCGCGCGCGGTGGACGCGATACTCACGCGCCACGCCGTAGCTCGCCGCGATCGCGCCTGGCTCGCGCGCCTAGCCCGCCTCGCCGAACGCCGCTAGTCCGCCAAGGTGGCGCCGAGACTTTGTTTCGTCAGACAACGAACTGGCAGGGACGCCCTTCGAGACTCAGGGTAAACCAGCGCTACTGGATTTGAAATGCGCACTGCACTGTGGCGCTGACTGTGATTTTCTCCGGTTGCGGCAACGGAGCTGGCGGCGGTGCGAGTTTCTCGCGTGAGACGCCGGAAGCGCTGCCGGCTGAGACTTCCACGAGTTGCTCGACCGACCGCACCTCTAAGCGCGCGACGCCGACGATCTGCTTTACATCGACAGTGGCGAAGCGCAGCGTGCCGACTTTCTGGCCTTTCTGATCGAGCGCTGCCGTAGCGCGGCCAATGGCGCGGCGCATAGCTTCGGCGACGGCATGCTGCTTCGCCGCTTCTTCATCGGCGAGGGAGTACGTAAGCGATCGAAGGTCGGTGATGTCGCTTGTGACGGAATCCTCGAGGATCGCGCCAAGCTTTGAGAAATCGCGCACCTTGATAACGATTTGTCCCTGCACGAGAAATGATTTCGCGCGTTTTTTCCAGTCTCCGCTGTAGTAAGGCACGACGGTGAGCACGCCGCTCGAAACATCCTCCTTCTTCACATCATTCTTCGCTGCGAGCGCCACGATTTTCTGCATGGCTTGCGAGGCGTTCTCGTAGGCCGGCTTGAGCTCTTTGTCCTGTGAGGAAATGTCGAAAGTCAGCGTGGCGAGGTCGGGATCGGCCTCGTAGGTTCCATCGGCCTGCACTACGAGCGTATCGGCGATGAATTTCACGTCGTTGTTTTGGGCAGCTAGCGGGAGAGTGCAGACGAGCAGAAATGCGGAACAAATAGCGAAGCGTTTCATCGTGAACCTCCAGGATTTGAGCTTCCTCTGAAGTGAGAACGGCGTGAGCGGAAAAACTTGCAGGGTTTGAGGCGTTCGGATTTGCTAGCCGAGGGCGGCCAGCGAGGGCGGTTTTTGAGGAAGTTGCGCGAGGAAATGCTCGCCGGCACCGCGAAAAACGCCGAGCGACTCGTTTATGAGTTTCGGACGCAGAAGCTGGCCGGCTACGAGCCAGGTGACGAATCCGATCAGCAAGAGCCCAAAAAAAGAGAAAACTGCGTACGCGAGATAGTCTGGCGGAAGGAAAAAAGAAATTATCACGAAAATGCTGCTGCCGATCATCATCAATATGGCGGCCATGCGCAACCACTGAAAGCGCATTCTGTGTTGTGCGCAGAGAGGGATCGCCAGATCCATTCTCTTCCTGACGATGAGCGCCGCGATGATGTACCAGATCACTCCGGGGAGCAGCAGGAGGTATACCCAGGGTTCGTGCCAGTAGAACTTCTTGAGCAGCTGGCCGCCGGTCGCGACCTCGCCGCAGCGAATGCAAATGGGCGGTACTTCTGCGCCGCGCGTCACGATTAGATTTTTTCCGTCGCGATAAACGCCGGCTGCGGCTGGCGCTGCAGTGGAAGCCATAACCGCGCCCCCTGGTTGCCTCAATCTAGAACCGAAGCTCCTGCGGGCCTCACGATAGTCATCCGACCTTGCCCCGTCAACTTCCGATCGCTATTTTACGACGACGCGGACGAATTTCTTTTTTCCGGCTCGGAGCAGGAATTCGGAGGGCTTGCTTAGGTCGATTTGACGCTGAACGTCATCCACGCGGGCGTTGTCGATTTCCACGCCGCCTTGCTTGATCAGGCGCTCGGCTTCGCTGCGCGAAGAGGCCAGCTTCCATTCGACAAGCAGCGCGGAGAGGCGTTTCGGTTCGGAGCGTGGCTGAGAAATTACCGGCGAGTCTTCGGGGGCTTGTCGGTCGCGGAAGACGCGTTGGAATTCTTCCGCGGCTTTTTTCGCGGCGGCTTCACCGTGGAAGCCGGCGATGATG
>DAITPO010000036.1:5989-16158 GCA_036833535.1 Candidatus Acidiferrales bacterium
GAATTCTTCCGCGGCTTTTTTCGCGGCGGCTTCACCGTGGAAGCCGGCGATGATGTTGTGGGCTAGCTGCATTTTGGCGTCGATGGGCGGGAGATCGCCGTCGTGGACTTCTTGTTTCAGGCGCGTGATGGTGCGCTCGTCGAAATCGGTCAGCAGTTCGTAATAAATCCACATTTGCGCGTCGGAAATGGACATTAGCTTGCCAAACATTTGCTGGGGCGCTTCGGTGATGCCCACGTAGTTATTCAGGCTCTTCGACATTTTGCGCTCACCGTCGAGTCCGACGAGGATGGGCATGGTCATGGCGATCTGCTGTGGCTTGCCGTATTCGCGCTGGATTTCGCGGCCGATGAGCAGATTAAATTTTTGCTCGGTGGCGCCGAGTTCGACGTCGGAATTCACTTCGACTGAATCGTAGGCCACGAGCAGCGGATAGAACAGTTCGTGTACCGAGATCGGCTGGTTGGAGCTGAGCCGCGAGCGAAAATCTTCGCGCTCGAGCATGCGCGCCAGGCGATATTTGGCGCCGAGCTGAATCATTTGGATGCTGGTGAGCTTGCCGAGCCAGTCGGCGTTGTTCACCACTTCTGTTTTCTTGGGATCGAGAATGTGGAACGCCTGATCGAGATAGGTTTTCGCGTTGGCGTCCACTTGCCCGCGGGTCAAAGGCGGGCGCGTTTCGGATTGGCCGGTAGGATCGCCGACCATCGCGGTGAATCCGCCGATCAGAAATATCGCGGTATGGCCCAAATCCTGGAAATGCTTCAGCTTGCGCATCACCACGGTGTGTCCGAGATGAAGATCTGGCGCAGTGGGATCAACGCCAAGTTTTACTCGCAGCGGCTTGCCGGTCTTCACCGACTGCTCGAGCTTCGCGCGGAATTCATTCTCCGGAATGATTTCCGCGACGCCTTTGCGCAGGTAGGCGAGCTGTTCTTCGACGGGCTTGAAATTCGGCATCGCTATTTTTTCTCCGGAGTAATCAGAACGCGGCGGCCTTCGATGCGAAAGCGGGCTTCGAGAATGACGCGCACCGCTTCGGTGTAGATGCGATGCTCTTCACGGAGGATGCGCTCGGAGAGCGATTCAACCGTATCGTCATCGCGTATCGCAACCGCGGATTGCAGTACGATCGGCCCGGCATCGAGATTTTCGTCCACGAAATGGACCGTGCAGCCCGTGAACTTTGCACCGTGTTCCAGCGCCTGGCGCTGTGCTTCGAGGCCCGGAAACGCGGGGAGCAGCGACGGATGGATATTAAGGATGCGCTGAGGAAACGCGGCGATGAAATACGGCGAGAGAAGCCGCATGTAGCCGGCGAGGCAGACTAGATCTACGTTAGCATCTTGCAGCGCGGCGGCTACCTGGCGATCGTAGGTTTCACGCTCGAGGCCTTTCGAGGGAATTACTCGCGTGGCCATTCCACGGGCTCGCGCTTTCTCGATCCCCGGCGCGCCATCGCGATTGCTGACCACCAGCGCGATTTCGGCGCCGGGAATGCGCCCCGCGCGAATACTCTCCGCCAGCGCCTCGAAATTCGAGCCGCGGCCGGACAACAGCACGCCGATGCGCTTCGCCATAAGCGAAGAAAATTAGCACAGATTCCGCAGGTGACGAAGGTCGCGGCTTGACTTCGCGGTGAGCACGGGGCATCTTGCTGGGCAAAGATCGAAATCGCGGAGGGGCGATGAGAAATTCCAAGAGGCTGATCGAACTGGCGATCGTTCTGATCCTTTGCGGGGCTGGGATTGCTTGTTCATCGGCGCCGGTGCAACCTTCGGTGCAAGTACCGCCGCCCGTCGATCCCGCGGCGATCGAGAAGCAGATTCGCAGCATGGACGCGGATTGGAGCCATGCGGCGAACCTCGGAGATGTCGAAACGTGCATCTCGTATTACGCCGACGATGGCTTGCTCCTCGAGCCGAATGCCCCAGTCGTCACCGGAAAAGAAGCCTTCCGGAAATCGTGGACCGCAATGGTCACCGGCCCGAATTACGTGAGCCTCACGTTCGCCTCGACGAAAGTAACCGTCGCGCAGGCCGGAGACATGGCCTGGGACATTGGTACGTACGAACTCACGACCAAGGACAAAGACGGAAAGGCCACCAAGGAAGCCGGAAAATACGTCGAGGTTTGGCAGAAGCAGATAGATGGCTCGTGGAAAGTCGCTGTCGATACCTATAACGCCGGGCAGTGAAGCCTTGCGGGCGAGTTCTCCGGTCAGATTTTTTGATCCCAGGTTGCACGGATTTTTTTCAGCATGGCCGGATAGATAATCCATCTTCGGAACGGATCGATTAGACCCATGTACAAGGGCGTGATCCACGTTCTCTGGCGCACGTAGACCGCAAAGTAGAATCGATAGCTATCGGCCCTCTCAGTGAGGGCACTGAGGGCCGCAGCATGGACGGTACGATTCTGTATTTCAAGTAGCTGTTCGTTTTCAAAACGATAGACGACACGAAACAGTCCTTCCGGCGTTCCCGGATCCACAGACGAGCCAGCGCGATCCTCTGCCGTCAGGCGGCTTCCAAACGAGGCTGCCGAAGCATTCTTCGGTTCGTCCTCCAGCCGGAAAATGCGTCCGAGAAAAAACCGCAGCCGGAAAAGCGCGCGGGCCACTGGCGGAAGTTTCTTGACCTTAGTTTCCGTTGCGCTGGATTCGTCCTGACTCGTGCGCCGAAGAAATTCAGAAAGGGTAACGCCTTCGCGGCGCGCAGGCAGGTCAACCGCCCAGACGTCGTGCAGCGGGACTCCGGCGAGAAACGTATGCACGCGAAGCGGTAGCGCATAAAACTCCGTTGGAGAAATCTGCGGCATCTCTTATTTCCAGTTCCTATTCATTGAACTGAGATTTCTTATTCACGCGAAGTGTGGCCGCCGATGTTCGCCCAATCGTGGTCCACCTTTCAGTAGATGGCGATCTAGATCGAGAGATTGCCGTTGTAGGTGACTTTAGGGGCGCCGGCGGCGGTTTCGATGTGGCCTATGGCGTAGAATTTTTCGCGGCGGCGCCGGAGTTCGGCTTCTACTTTGCGGACGTATTTTGGCGGGATCACGAGGATCATTCCCGCGCCCATATTGAAAGTCCTCAGTAGCTCTCCCGCCTCCATTTTCCCCAGCGTGGCGAGATAACGGAAGATCGGAAGCACCGGCCACGAGCCCAATTCGATCACGGCGCGGACATTTCGCGGCAAAACGCGCGGCAAATTGCCGGTAATGCCGCCGCCGGTGATGTGCGCCATGCCGGAGAGCCAGCCTTTGCCCACGATATTCTTCAGCAGCGGCCAATAAGCGCGGTGCGGCTTGAGGAGTTCGGCGCCGATTTTATTGCCGACGGCCGCGACGTAGGTATCGGCTTTCAATCGCGCGACTTGAAAGACCAATTTGCGAGCGAGCGAGTAGCCGTTGGTGTGCAAGCCACTCGAGGGCAGCGCGAGAAGCGTGTCGCCGGGACGCACCAGGCGAGGCTCGAGGCGCTTCGAGCGCTCGACGGCGCCAACGATGAATCCCGCGAGGTCGTATTCACCCGGCGCATAGAAATCGGGCATCTCAGCAGTCTCGCCGCCGATCAGCGAACATCCGGCCTGCTTGGCGGCGCGGCTCATGCCTTCGATAATTTGCTCGACCACGCGCGGATCGAGCTTTCCCATCGCCAGATAATCGAGAAAGAAGAGAGGCTCGGCGCCCTGCGTGAGAATGTCATTCACGCAGTGATTGAGAATATCCGCTCCGACCGTGGAGTGAACACCTGTAGCAAACGCGATTTTGAGCTTCGTCCCGACGCCGTCAGCGCTGGCTACGAGGATCGGATCGCGAAAGCGCTTGCGATCGATTTCGAAGAGCGCCCCAAAGCCGCCGATGGAAGAAAGCACGCCGCGCCGAAAAGTGCGCCCGGCCATGGTGCGGATGCGCCGCTTCGCCTCTTCGGCGACCGAGATATCCACTCCAGCATCGGCGTAGCGCATCGAACAGGCCCTCGATTGGTTGACAGCGGCAGCCGCGCTAGAACGTATGGAACAATCGCTTCCAGCGCACCTCGTGAGGATGGATCAGAGCGTTGAGGTAAGTCGCGAAGCGCTGCTCGATATGCCCGGGCTCCCAGACTTCTTCGGGCGCATCGATGGACATATAGATGAGCAGCGGCGTCCCGACGATGTTCGAGCGGGGAACGAAACCCCAGTAACGGCTGTCGTAGGAATTATTGCGATTGTCGCCCATCATGAAATATTCGCCGGCCGGTATTTTCACCGGCCCGAAATTATCGCCGGGACTGGGCGGATCCATGCGATAGGGCTCAACGAGCGCCTGATTATTTACGTAAACGATGCCGCGCCGGACTTCCAGAAGATCGCCGGGAAGCCCGATGGTGCGCTTGATGAAATCAGGGTTGCCCATCTCCGGAAGCGGCGCGCGGAAGACGATGATCTGCTGCCGCTTCGGCTCGCGCCACAGCGTGGTGTGCCACGGAGTGAAGGGAACTCCCGCATCGTAGCCCATGCGGCTGACGATGAGGTGATCGCCGATCAGGACGGTTTTCTCCATCGAGCCGCTGGGAATCACGCGCGCCTGGACGATTCCTCCTTCGATGAAAAGAAACGCGAGAATCACCCAGAACCAGGAAATGGCTTCGCGCATCGCGCGGCTCTTCCAGACGGATTTTTTTCCCCTGGGCTCATCGAACGCGGCCGCGCGGGATTGAGCTTCGACTTCAGCTTTCACGTTGTGCCTCCACTTCCAGTTGCACCAAATCGGTGGGATAAACGCCCGTGTAGCAAGCGGTGCAGAATTGGCCATCGCGATCTTCGACCGCTTCGCGCAAGCCGTTCAGCGAAAGATAGCCGAGCGAATCGGCCTCCAAAAACTGGCGAATTTCTTCGATGGAATTATTGGCGGCGATCAGTTCGTTGCGCGTGGGCGTATCCACTCCGTAATAGCACGGCGAAATCGTCGGCGGGCAACTGATGCGCACATGCACTTCCGTGGCCCCGGATTCGCGCACCATGCGCACAATTTTGCGGCTGGTGGTGCCGCGTACGATGGAATCATCAACCAGAATCACCCGCTGGCCCTCTATCATTCGACGTACTGGATTCAATTTCAGCTTAACGCCGAAATCGCGAATCGCCTGCACCGGCTCGATAAATGTGCGTCCGATGTAATGGTTTCGGATGAGCCCCATGCGAAACGGGATGCCCGATTCCGCCGCATAGCCGACGGCCGCGGGAACGCCCGAATCCGGCACCGGAATCACCGCGTCGGCTTCGACCGGATACTCTTTCGCCAGAAGCCTGCCGAGAAGCTCGCGGCTTTGATTTACCGGCCGGCCGAAGATGACGCTGTCTGGCCGCGAAAAATAAACATGCTCGAAAATGCAGAATTGGTGCGGCTTTTCCGGCGCAAAGCGGATGGATTCCACGCCGCTGCGCGAAATGCGCACAAGCTCGCCGGGTTCGATTTCGCGGACATATTCGGCGTCAATGAGATCAAACGCGCAGGTTTCTGAGGCGACCACCCACGCGCCCTCGAGTCGGCCGAGATTGAGCGGCCGGAATCCGCGCGGATCGCGCACCGCATAGAGTTCGTCGCGGGTAAGAATGACGAGCGAATAGGCGCCTTCGACCTGTTGCGCTGCATCCGCAAGCGCGCCAACTAGATTCCGCGCTTTGCTTCGCGCGATGAGATGGACGAAGACTTCAGTGTCGCTGGTGGTCTGAAAGATCGAGCCGCCATGCTCGAGCTTGCGGCGCAGTTCAAGCGCGTTGGTCAAATTCCCATTGTGCGCGACAGCAAGCTTACCCTTATTGCAATCGATCACCACCGGCTGCGCGTTCGTGAGCGCCGTTTCCCCGGCCGTCGAATAGCGCGTGTGCCCGATCGCGGAGGCGCCGGGTAGGCGGGCGAGGACTGCTGGCGTGAAGATTTCCTGCACCAAGCCCATCGATTTGTAGAACTCGAGCGAGTTGCCGTCGCTGGAGGCAATCCCAGCGGATTCCTGGCCGCGATGTTGCAACGCGTAAAGCCCAAGATAAGCGAGCTTTGACGCTTCTTCGCGGCCGAAAATGCCGAACACGCCGCACTCGTCGTGGAAATGATCCGAATCAAAATGTGAGTGAGGTTTCATTCGTCCTAGTGATCGCTCTGCAGAGCCCGTTCCAGCGCCCCCGCCCAGATGTCGCGAAGAGCCGACACTGCGGCACTAGCGCAAACCACTCCATTTAATTCGATGCGGAGATCGCCCCGCGCGACCTCACCGATGCGTCGCGCCCCGACCTTGTATTTTGCCGCAAGTTCCATGACGCGGGCAAGCGACGCGGGCTTTGCGGTGACGATCGCGCGCGCCCCGCTTTCCCCGAAGAGTGCATATTCGGGCGGCGCAAACGAATCGAACGAAATGCGCGCCGTGAAATCCTCGCTCCCGAATGCAGATTCGGCGATGGCCACGGCGAGACCGCCATCGCTCAAATCGTGCGCGGATTCGACCGCGCCATCGCCGGCCAGCGCGACGAGGCACTCCTGCAGCCGCTTTTCCGCGGTGAGATCGATATCCGGCGGCGTGCCCGCGGTAATTCCATGAATCGTCTTCGCGTATTCGGACGAAGAAAACTCGCGCCGCAGTGTGTCCAGCGAACGCGCGGAAGCCGCATCGTCCGCCCCGTCGAGAAGCACAATCGCATCGCCCTTGTTGCGGAAGGCGAGGCCGAGTGCGTTCCGCGCGTCATCGAGAATCCCGAGAACGCCCAACACCGGCGTCGGATAAATCGGTTTGCCGAGAGTTTCATTGTAGAAGCTGACGTTGCCGCCGGTAATCGGCACGCCGAGAACTTTGCAAGCCTCAGCAATGCCGTCGATCGCTTCGCTGAATTGCCACATCACTTCAGGCTTTTCTGGATTGCCGAAATTGAGGCAATTCGTCGCGGCCACGGGGCGCGCACCGGAGCAGGCCACATTGCGCGCGGCCTCGGCAACAGCATGCATCGCGCCGAGACGCGGATTGAGCCAGCACCAGCGGCCATTCCCGTCGGTAGAAAGCGCCAGCCCGCGCGCAGATTCTTTCAGCCGCAGCACGGCGGCGTCGCCCGCACCGGGAATCACGCGCGTGTTGGTGCGCACCTGAAAGTCGTACTGGCCGATGATCCATTGTTTCGAAGCGATGGTTGGTGAGGCGAGCAGCTTCTTAAAATTGGCGGTGAGATCGGCACCAGACGCCGCGAATTCCACGAAGCGCGCATTGCCGTCCGGCTGCACGGGTGGAGCGAGCGGCCGCTGATAAACCGGTCCTTCTTCCGCGATGGCGTGAGCCGGAATTTCAGCCGTGATTTTTCCGTGATGCAGCACTCGCAGCTTGCCATCGTCAGTGACGCGGCCGATTTCCACGGCGTCGAGACCCCATTTCGCGAACACGCGGAAAACTTCCGCCTCGCGGCCGCGCTCAGCCACCAGCAACATCCGTTCCTGCGATTCGCTGAGCATCATTTCATACGGCGTCATGCCCGTTTCGCGCTGCGGCACGCGCGCCAACTCGATTTCGATTCCCATTCCTCCGCGCGAAGCCATTTCAGAACTCGAGCTGGTAAGCCCGGCCGCGCCCATATCCTGAATCGCGACCACCGCCCCCGTGCGCATAGCTTCGAGGCAAGCCTCAAGCAGCAGCTTTTCCATGAAAGGATCGCCGACTTGAACGTTCGGTCGCTTCTGCTGCGATTCCTCGCTGAATTCCGCCGACGCCAGAAGCGACGCCCCGTGAATTCCGTCGCGCCCGGTCTTCGCGCCCGCATAAATGACCGGATTGCCCGCACCCCGCGCCCGCGCAAAGAATAGTTCGTCGCGCTTGGCAATTCCCAGCGCCAGCGCATTCACAAGCGGATTGTTCGAGTAGCAAGGCTCGAAGACAACTTCGCCGCCAACCGTGGGAACGCCGAAACAATTTCCATAGAAGCCGATCCCGCGCACCACGCCGTCAACAAGCCGCCGATTCCGCGCGATTTCCTCCGGCGTGGCGTTTCCGGCATCTTTGCCGCGCACAATCGGCCCAAACCGCAGCGAATCCAGCACCGCAATCGGCCGCGCCCCCATGGTAAAAATATCCCGCAAAATTCCGCCAACTCCGGTAGCCGCCCCCTGAAACGCCTCAACAAAACTAGGGTGATTGTGCGACTCGATCTTAAAAACCGCGCAAAGCCCGTCGCCAATATCCACGACGCCCGCATTTTCACCAGGCCCTTGCAGCACCTGCGCCCCGCGCGTAGGCAAGCGTTTCAGATGCACTTTGCTCGATTTATACGAACAATGCTCACTCCACATCACAGAAAAAATCCCAAGCTCGGTGATGCTAGGCTCGCGCCCAAGAATTTTCAGAATGCGCGAGTATTCCTCAGCGCTGAGCCCGTGCTCGGCCGCAAGTGCAGGGGTAACTTTTGGTTCAGTAGCGATCAAGCCGGTTGATCCTTCTAGAGTAGGGGAGGGTCTTCAGCCCTCCCGCAGTTCGGCCATCTTTTGAATTTCTGGAATTGCACTAAGCAGGCACCGCGATCCGCTGCACCAGACTCTCCACCATCGAGCGAAAAATGACCAATCCATCAGCGGATCCAAGCGGCGCTTCCACAGCCCGCTCAGGATGCGGCATCAATCCAAGCACATTCCGCTCGCGGCTGCAGATGCCCGAAATATTCGCAAGCGAGCCGTTGGGATTTCCGGCGGCGTCATTGCGGCCATCCGGTGTCGTGTAGCGAAAGATGATTTGATCGTGGCGTTCGAGTTCGGCAAGCGTTTTCTCGTCGCAGAAATAACTGCCGCCCATATGCGCGATCGGCATTTTCAGAATCTGACCGCGCTCAGCCGCGCAGGTGAAAGGAGTGTCCGTACTCTCCACGCGCACATGCACCTGGCGGCAGAGAAAGCGCAGCCCGGAATTGCGGAGCAGCGCTCCAGGCAAGAGTCCGGCCTCGCACAGGATCTGGAAGCCGTTGCATACCCCGAGAACCAGTCCGCCGGCCCGCGCAAATTTCTCCACCGATTTCATCACCGGCGAAAAACGCGCGATGGCGCCCGTGCGGAGATAATCGCCGTAAGCAAAGCCGCCAGGAAGAACGATGGCGTCACAGCCGGCAAGTGTTTCGGTACGGTGCCAGAGGAACTCGACGGGCTGACGCAGGACGCTGCCGATGGCGTAATAAGCATCGTCATCGCAATTCGAGCCCGGGAACACAACCACGCCGAATTTCATTCCGGGGAATCTCCCGCGCGCATTTTAACACAGACGGAGAATTGCTCCGAAGCGATGATTGCACCGCGGGTTGGTACCGCTGGCGTCCCCGCCGGCATCTTTCGAGCGCAAAAGTCGACGACAGTCGGTGCCATCCGCGGACTCAGAAGCGCAGTTCGGAGTTGTTTGTGGGAAGTTCGATTCGTAGCCGCCGTCATCGCAGCAGGCTGGGCTGAAGGCCTTGGGGTGGGTTGGGGTTGCGCCGAGTTAGGTATTGAGATGTAGCGAGTAAACGGTTCGTAAGATGCCGGCACGGATGCCGGCGCTATCGGCGGCGCGATTTCTTCGTGCGGCGCCGCTTGGGTTTCTTTTTCTGCTTCGCTTCGCGCGCCAATTCAGCCCGCCGGGCTTTCGCCCAGCCGAGCTTGTTCGCTTGCCGGCCGCGCGCGATAGCCAGCGCGTCAGCAGGCACATTGTCTGTGATCACCGAACCCGCGGCCACATAAGCCCCATCGCCCACGCGTACCGGCGCGACCAGCGCCGTATCGCTTCCAATGAAAACGCGTTTTCCGATCGTTGTGGGATATTTGTGCACGCCGTCGTAGTTGCACGTAATCGTCCCGGCGCCGATGTTTGCGCCGCTGCCAATCGTCGCGTCGCCGAGATAAGTAAGATGATTCGCCTTCGCCCCTTCACCTAACACAGTTTTCTTCAGCTCAACAAAATTCCCCACATGCGACCCTTCGCGCATATCAGCCCCAGGCCGCAGCCGCGCAAATGGCCCAAGCCGCGAGTTCTTACCGATGCGGCTGTCGACAGCCACGCAATGTGGCTCGATCAGCGCGCCTTCATCCACACGGCAATTCGTCAGCACGCTGCCGGTGCGAATCGTGCAGCGCTCAGCAACAAGCGTGCTCCCGAGCAATTCGACGCCAGGCTCGATGATCGTATCGCGCCCCACCTC
>DAITPO010000036.1:16258-27199 GCA_036833535.1 Candidatus Acidiferrales bacterium
GCGTGCTCCCGAGCAATTCGACGCCAGGCTCGATGATCGTATCGCGCCCCACCTCGACGTCGGCATCAATCACTACAGTCTCCGGCAAATAAATCGTCACGCCCGCGTCCATCAGCGCCGTCGCTTTCCGCTGGCGAAAAACGCGATCGGCGTCCGCAAGATGCGCGCGCGTATTGCAACCGATGATTTCATCTGCGTCGGCGGTCGTCATCGCCACTACGCGTTCCTGGTGCGCATTGAGCAGCGCGATCGCGTCGGTAAGATAAAGCTCGCGATGCACATTATTCGGACGCAGCGCGGAAAGGCACGGCCACAGCTTCTCGAGCGTGAAGCAATAAATACTCGAATTGATTTCGTTGATCGCGCGTTGCTCGGGCGCAAGCGCACTCTCTTCAACCACCGCCGCGACGCTACCGTCGCCCTCCTTGCGGATCACGCGCCCGTAGCCCGTAGGATCAGCAAGATTCGCGGTCAGAAGCGTCGCAGCAGCATTTTCTTTGCGATGCGTCTCGATCAGCGCAGCGAGCGTTGAGGCTTTAAGCAGCGGCGCATCGCCGGGCACCACCAACAAAAATTTGGCGCCGCGCCGTATCGCTTTGCGCGC
Organism: Candidatus Acidiferrales bacterium; assembly: GCA_036833535.1. Lineage (GTDB taxonomy): Bacteria > Acidobacteriota > Terriglobia > Acidiferrales > UBA7541 > Palsa-147. The sequence continues at coordinate 16,863 of DAITPO010000036.1, forward strand.
CACTTGCACGGCATGGCCCGTGCCGCGCTGCGGATTCTGCACCACCGCTTTCGCGCGAAGCGACTCGACAACCGCGGCAACCGCCTCGGCCTGATGTCCAACAATGACGACGATCTCAGCAGGCTTCAGAGGCTGGCAAGCCCGCACGACATGCTCGACCAGCGAGCGCCCGCCCGCGCGATGCAGCACCTTGGCCATGTCGGATTTGAGGCGCGTGCCTTTCCCGGCAGCGAGTACGACGGCGACAGTGTCTTTCGCGGGCATTGCAGGATTATTCTCGCCTCACCGCCTCCGTTTGGCAAATCCGGCGAATACGGACGTGTTCCAGGAGCGCGGGTGCACAATTCGCCGAATGGCGGCGCAGCTTTTGGCCATTCCGCACACATGACTGTTACGATGCCGGTATTTCCCTTGAGCGAGAAAATCCGGAGGCGACTATGAAAGTTTGTCCTACCTGCGGGAAAGCGAACGAAGACGCCGCAGCCTTTTGCAATGGATGCGGAACGAATCTATCGCTAGCCGTGACAGGAACCCCAGTCCCGGTCGGAGCGCAACAGACAAGCGGGATGGCTGTCGCCAGCCTGATCTTCGGATTGTTCTTCTTCATCTTTCCGGCCCCTGTTCTGGCCGTAATTCTCGGTCACGTCTCCAACTCACAGATCCGCAAAAGCGCAGGCCGCCTAAAAGGCGCAGGGATGTCGCTCGCCGGATTGATTCTCGGCTACGTCGGCATCGCGCTTGTCCCCATCATTCTGATTATTGCCGCCGTCGCAATTCCGAATCTGGTGAAAGCCAAAATGACTGCGAACGAGGCGAACGCCGTCTACAATCTGCGAAACATCGCCACGGCCGCCGTCAAGTATCAAAGCGCTTACAACACGTATCCGTCGGGCCTCTCTGCTCTCGGGCCGCCGCTCAATGGCAAGGCACCCGACGCCGATGGCGCCGGTCTCATCAACGGGATGCTCATGAGGGGTTCCGAGAGAGGCTACGAATTCATTTATCAACCGGTGAGTTCGCACAACGACGGTGTCTTCGACGGTTTCGATCTAACCGCGAACCCAATCACTCCCGGCACCACCGGCAACCGTCATTTTCATGTGGACGAGAGTCTGGTGATCAGCGTCGAAAGGGATAGACCGGCAGGACGAAATAGCCCCCCGCTGAACTAACGAGCCGGATGAAACAGCATTCGTAGCGCCGGTTCACCCAGAGCCGCGAAGGGCAGCCTGCCGGCGTCTTTGTCATAAACGGCCGCCCGGAAAAATAAGAACCACGATTTCTCGCGCACTACAGACCCATGATGTGGAATCCAGCATCCACAAAAATTGTGTTGCCAGTAACGCCGCGGCCAAGGTTGCTAGCCAAAAATACGGCGGTATCGGCTACTTCGGCGGGGTCAGTGTTGCGGCGCAGCGGAGCATGCTGGGCGACCACATCCAGAATCGACGAAAAATCCTTGATGGCGCGCGCTGAAGCTGTTTTCACCGGCCCAGCAGAGATCGCATTCACACGAATATTCTTCGGCCCCAAATCGCTAGCAAGATAACGCACGGTGGCTTCGAGTGCAGCCTTCGCCACCCCCATCACGTTGTAATTGGGCACCACGCGTTGCGAGCCTAGATAAGTAAGCGTCAGCAACGATCCGCCTTGCGGCATCAAGGGCGCGGTAGCCCGCGCCACCGCCAGCAGCGAATAGCTGCTAACTTCCTGCGCCAGCAAATAGCCGTCTCGCGATGTCTCCACGAACGGCCGGCTGAGATCGTCGCGATTGGCAAACGCAATAGCGTGCATCACCGTATCGAGCCCGCCGCTCAATTCCGTAGCCAGACGATCGAGCTCCGCCGGCTGCGTGACGTCGCACTGAAATACTTTCGCCGCCCCAAGTTCCTGGCCTAATTCCTCCACCGTTTGCTTCAACCGCTCGCCTTGATAAGTAAGGACGACCTTCGCCCCTTCGCGGCGATAAGCAGAAGCAATCGCGTACGCCAAACTCCATTTGTTAGCCACGCCCAGGATGAGCGCAGTCTTTCCTTCCAAGAGATTTGCCATAGGCCGGTCATTCTATCGTGGAATAGCCTGACGAGGAACGGTGGCAAACGGGCCGAAAACCGTGAGGGGGCCTAAAGAGTCTGGAAGAGAGCTCGCCCGGTTTGTCAGGGCACGGCTTCAGCCGTGCCGCAAACGCCGCGAACTCGACTCGGCTTTAGCCGCTGAGGTTTGTCTTTTCGGGTTCTCGCACACGCTCTAAAGACCCTCCGCGGCAAACTCTTTGTCGGTCAATCAGCGGCGGAGGCTGAGGCTGGGAGCAAACGCGGCGCAGTGGCGGGCTGCCGCTCGGATTCAACCGTGGTCTCTACCCACAGCGTAGGATCAGCAAGCAAGCGCGTAACAAGCTGAGTGTGCAAAGCGTGGCCCGCCTTGTGAGCCACCACGCGCGCCTTCAGCGGCCGACCTACCAACGCAAGATCGCCAATAAGGTCAAGCGCCTTGTGTCGCACAAACTCGTCAGGAAAGCGCACGGGCCCGTTCAAAATATCGTCAGCAGAGAGCACGATCGCATTTTCCAATGACCCCCCGCGAATCAATCCCATCGCGCGCAGGCCCTCAAAATCGCTCATGAATCCAAAAGTGCGCGCCGTAGCCAACTCGCGGCTGAACGTATCGCGATTGACGCGAATCTCGATTTCCTGCCGCCCGACTTTCGGGTGCGCGTAGTCCACGAAGCAGCTCACCACGAAATCATCATGCGGATAAATTCCAATGCGCCGATCGCCTTCCGAGACCTCCAGCGGCTTCACGACTTTCAGATAAGTTCTCCGTCGCCGCAGACGGCGCAATCCAGCACGATTGAGCATGCGGATAAATGGCTGCGCAGAGCCGTCGAGGATGGGCACTTCGAGGTTGTCAATTTCGACGAAAATGTTATCCACACCACACGAATAAACCGCAGCAAGGAGATGCTCGGTGGTAGACAACAGCACGCCCTGTTTCATCAAGCTGGTGGCGTAGCTCACGCGGGCGACGTTGCGGACATGCGCTTCGATGCGGAAGCCGTCAAGATCGGTCCGGCGGAACACAATTCCGGTCCCCGCCGGCGCGGGAACGAGCCGCAAATGCGATTGAACTGCGGTGTGAAGCCCGATACCCGCCGCCTCGACAGGTCGGACTATCGTGTTTTGGAAGGACATTTTGAGGGCCGGGACTACTAAGCACTTATGCTGCCCCGCTCACCCCATTTTAGCTTAATCCTTTCAGCAACTTACAGCTATTTTGAGAGAAGCTCTCTACGTGGTGTTGTAGACATACAACACTTTCGCCCTAATCCCTGTGGCCACGGTTCTACGGTATGGTACCGCTCTGGAACAGCTATGCTGCTACTGACGGGCCGCTCCAGAGGTCGGATTGGACGCCGAAGTCGGTGCCGGCGTCGAGGCAGTGGCCCCGCCCTGATTCGGTGTGGCGTTGGCGGTGGGCGTCGGTGCGGGCGAGGCGCTTCCCGGCTGCGCCGCGAGACTCGCCGCCTCGGCTCGCAGCGCCACGATGGCCTGTTGAAATGCGGGCGGATCCAAATCATTGAGAAGCCGCGCAGCATCGATCATTTGACTCTGCGCCTGCGGCGAAAGCCCGAGCTGCTGCAAGTACTCGGTGAATTGCAAGAGCTGATTCTGGCTCTGAGTTGAAGATGCTGGCGCGCTCTGCGCAGCGCTCGTGGTTATGGTGTTGGCTGCCTGCGGCGCATTAGTAGCGGCCGGCGTTCCCGCGCCCGCTACGATGGCATTGACGTCGTTCGCACGCGCTGTGTTGACTGCAGGTGCAGCTCCCGCGTTCACCCCAGCGGCATTGAAGTTGTTCGCCGCCGGCTGAGCCGCAGCAGGGTTCTGCGCTGCTGCCGCCTTAGACGCGGCAGCGATAACAGGAGGCGCGTTCAGCGCAGCAGTCGCGCTATCGGCCCCTTTCGGCGCCGCTCCGCTATTCGCGCCGCCGAATGACGCGTTCGAAAATGTCGAAATTGCGGGCGCGGCCACTTGAAAGAGCCCGGCTTCCTCTGCGTGCGTCGGTTGCGGAACGCCATTTGAAAGCGTCACCGTATCCTGAACCGGATTCGACTGCGCGAGCTTGGTCGTTGCGCTTTGCGCTTGCAGCGCTGATTGCGGCTCTGCGTCCAACTGCGCCGTCTGATTTGCTGCTGCCACTGGAATCGAAGCCACGGGTCCCTCCTCAGAGCGGGTGCTCCTAACCCCGCTGCGCGGCATACCTGAGTGAGTTATCGGCACCAGCGCGGGCCAACTTAAAGACCCAATGAAAATTAATAGAAATTTCGCCGTGAATAGATGACTCAAATCGGAACAGTTGCAGTTCACCGCGAGCACTCCGCGGTTGTCGCTCGCACGGACTCTGCGTAGAATGGAGGCAGACGCGTTCTAATGGCCTCACCTTTCCCAATTCTCTCGAACATCGCGGCAGTGCCGCCGCCCAGCGCGCATCCACGTCCTCCCTGGCTGCGCGTGAAATTCTTCGGCGGCCCCAATTATCAGGATTTGAAGCGCATCATGCGCACGCTCGACCTGCACACCGTCTGCGAGAGCGCCCGCTGCCCCAACATGGGCGAATGTTGGGAACATCGCACCGCAACATTCATGATCCTCGGCAACATCTGCACGCGCGCCTGCGGATTCTGCGCCGTGCCCTCAGGCAAGCCGCTCGGTCCGCCGGAAGAGGACGAGCCCGAGCGTGTAGCGGAAGCGGTCGAGAGAATGGGCCTGCGCTACGCGGTCGTTACCTCGGTGAATCGCGACGATCAACCCGATGGCGGCGCAGCGATCTTCGCGCACACAATCGCCGAGATTCGCCGGCGCGTTGCGGACTGCCGCATTGAAGTCCTGATCCCGGATTTTCGCGGCGTGTGGCCAGCCCTCGAAACGGTGCTCGCCGCGCGCCCTGACGTCCTCAATCACAATATGGAGACTGTTCCGCGCCTCTATCGCCGCGTCCGCAAAGGCGCCGATTACGAGCGCTCGCTCGAATTGCTGCGCCGCGCCCGCGCAACAGCGCCTCACATGGCGACGAAGACCGGCATGATGCTAGGCCTCGGCGAGACACGCGAAGAAGTCCTAACCGCGATGCAAGATATCGTCGCGCAGGGCACGCACATTCTGACGCTAGGCCAGTATCTACAGCCGACGCCAGAGCATTTACCGGTCGAGCGCTTCGTTCATCCCGATGAATTCGCGGAATTCAAGCAACTAGGCGAAGAAATGGGATTCAAGCACGTAGAATCAGGCCCGCTAGTCCGCTCTTCCTATCACGCCTTCGAGCAAGAAGAAGCCGCCCGTTCGTAGCGCCGCTCCCGCATGCGGGACCGGCGCTTTTGCGCGGCGCCACTCGGATCAAAAATCCCCAGCAGGCCGTCGGCGCTACGAATACTCGTTGCGCATCAACCTCGAATAGAAGCTCGTCACTTACTTCACAGGCGCAAGCAGCGAATTGGCCAGCACGCGCACGCGAGTAGCGCACGAAATCTCGCAGCAAGCCTGATCCACGACTGCGCGTAAACTCGCCACCGCTTTTTCCCTTCGATTTAACTCTAAATTGAAATTGCCGAGGAATAAATTGAAGACCGCGTTGTGCGGATACTTCTGCGTGAGCGGCTCGAGAATTGTGGCCGCCCGCTCGTACTGCTGATCGTACGTGCGCAGATTCTTCGCCAAGTAAAATCGAGCTTCAACTGCGGTCATCCCGCCGCCGTTCATCGCAGCTTCGAGCTGGCGGATCCCCTCCTGCTTGCTGCCTCCGGGAATGCCCATGAAGAAGCGCAGCAGCTTGACGATGCCCGAGAGCGTGTCGATGTAATAGTTGTACAGACCGAGGCCAGTGTCGGCGTCGGTCATCTGCGGGTCGAGCTGCTTGGCGCGCAAGAACTCTTCACGCGCACGCACTCCGACGCGCGCCGTGGCGCGATTCTCGCTGCGCATACCATAGAGACGCGCTTCCAGCGCCAAAGCCAGTCCCATGTAAAGATGCATCTCAGCCGACTCTTTTTTCGCGGATTTCGCGGCGGCAAGGCGTATGGTTTTTTCCGCGAGGGCGACATATTCATCATCGCCGGACTGCTGCCCGCGTTTTCCGGTAACTACCATTCCCCACTTCACTTCGAGCGTCGCGCAGTAAGTCTTCCACCAGCGCGCTTCGCCTTCGAGAAGATAGCCGAGGGGTTGATCGGGCGCAGAAGCCTGAAGCTCGCGAAACAGCGCAATCGCTCCGTCCGGGTCCCCACTGTTCAGTTTTTCAAGGCCCTGCTGCGCCTCCGGAGGCAGGACGGGATTGCCGGCAAAGATTGCCGGCGCTCCGAAAATGGCGATGTTCGCGATAAATAGAATCCGCGTAGCGGCGCGTGCGAGGCGCGCATCGATGACGTTCGCGAAAATCATCGTTGCCACCTGATCTTCATCACCCCCAGCGCGGCGACGTACATCACGAAACACTCCAGCGCAAACGCAGGAAAGCCGAGAAACCCGGGCGCGGGCATCTCAAATATTTTCACGTTCTGAAAAATCGGAAAAATGTACCGCCATTTCGCCTCGGCCCAGAAATTCCAAAATTCCCAGAGCCAGCCGCACACCCATCCAGCAGCCAGGAATGACCAAAACCGCGTCTGCAAGCCCTCTGAGAAATCGCCGATAAACGACGGCAGCCCAATCCGGTAATTCAGCGGATCAAGCAGCAGAAGAAACCCAATCCACACCAGCGCAAAAAGATAGGCCGCGATATGCCGCGGCAACACCAGCGGAACGACGAGACACAGCGCCCCCGCGATCATCAATCCGGTCTGCGCGCCACGCGAAATCTTTATGCTCTCCCTCTCTCGGAATGGCAGCAACGCTTGAATAAGATCGGCCGTTTCAAAGATCGCAGGAGTAATCGTAGCGAACGACCACGCGTAACCAATCAATCCCGCAGGCCAAAAATCCGGTACGCCGGCGTAGGTCCAATTGCGCAACCGCAAATTGTAAGCTTCAAAAATCAACCACAGCGGAATCGAAAGCGCCGCCATGCGCAGCAGCGCCAGCGGCGCGGTCCGCAGCCGCGAGCGCCCCGTGACGGAAAACACAGCCGCATCCACAATCAAGATGTAAGCCGACCACGCCACAGGAGTGAAGAAAGTAGCCACAGGCTCAATGCCGCGAAACATCAACCATTCAGCGCCCACGAGGCACGCAATTCCCAGCCAGCCATAAGCGGGGTACCGCGTGCACCTCCGGTAGGCGAATTCGGCGACCAGAATTGCCACCGTCGCCGCCGTGATCGTCACACCACCCTCAATCATAAGTGGCCTTCAGATCGGCATCCCCAATCCGACCGGCGTATCATAGGTCCGTGTTAGCTGAGCTCTCACCGGATACGTTTCTCGGGCGCGTCGTGCGCGCCCCTCTCCGCCTCATCCCTCGCGGCACCATTGTGCGGATTCCGCGCGGGCCACTCAAGGGCCTCAAGTGGATCGTGGGCGCCAGCACTCATGGCTGCTGGCTCGGAACTTTCGAGGCGGACAAAGTCGCGGCGTTCAAAAGCGAAATTCACCGCGAAAGTATCATCTACGACCTCGGTGCCAACGCCGGAGTCTATACATTACTTGCCGCCAGCCAAGCGGCCGCTGGGCATGTCTACAGCTTCGAGCCTCTCGAGCGAAATCTTGAATTCTTGCGCCGCCATATCGAGTTGAATCGCTTCACAAATTGCACCGTTATTCCGGCCGCCCTGCACTCCTCGAGCGGTTGGGCGCAATTCGCCGAAGGTCCAACTCCAGAAATGTCAGCGCTTGCGACCGGCGGAAGCTTGCGCGTCAAGACGGTTGCACTCGATCAGCTCCGGGAAGCCGGCACGCTTCCGGCGCCGGATCTGATCAAAATGGACATCGAGGGCAACGAACTCGAGGCGCTGCACGGCGCGGCGCGATTGCTCGAAAGCGACCGGCCCATCATCTACGTCGCGGCTCACTCCTCAAACTTGCAGCGCGATTGTGCGGAATTTCTCCGCAATTTGGGTTACAGTGTCGCGCTCGTCCCGGGCTCAAATCGCCTGGAACTGGTTGCCAGACCGGCGTGAAGCAATCATTCCAATTCGATCTGCCAAGATCGTGCAATTCATGCCAGAGTGCTCCGTTCTTTTCTGATCTGCCATTGTCCGTCCTTTCATTCTGCCCTCTGAGCTCGGTGCCATCCTGAGCCCCTCAAATTTGAATCCCCCCGAACAACTCGAACGCGGCCTGACGCTCACCGAAGCCACCGCGCTCAACATGACTTTCATGGTCGGCATCGGCCCGTTCGTCGTAATTCCGTTCGTAGTCCAGGCCATGGGCGGGCCGCAATGCTTGCTTGCGTGGGTCCTCGGCGCCGCGCTGGCCGCGTTCGATGGCTGCGTCTGGGCCGAACTCGGCGCCGCGATGCCGCAGGCCGGCGGCAGCTACGTCTTCCTTCGCGAGGCCTACGGAATCCAGAGTTGGGGACGCCTGATGTCCTTTCTCTTCATCTGGCAGACGCTCTTTCAAGCCCCGCTCAGCATCGCATCGGGAGCATTAGGCTTCGCGGACTACTCGAGTTTCCTGGTTAAAAAATCGAACTGGCTGGCGGCGACGCTCGCTCCGCTCGGGCCGTATGCCGGCAAATTAATCGCCGGAGTAACGGTGGCTCTGGTGGTTCTCCTTCTCTACCGCCGCATTACGACCATCGGAAAGATCTCCGTCGTCCTCTGGGTCATCGTCATCGGCACGATTCTCTGGATGATTTATGGCGGCGTGCGGCATCACCAACCCGGATTGCTCTTCGCCTATCCTCTGGGCGCGTGGAATCTCTCTCGCCTGTTTTTCCTCGGCCTCGGTCATGCCACCGTCCAGACCGTCTATTCCTATCTCGGCTACTACAACGTCAGCAATCTGGGCGGAGAGATGAAGCACCCGGAACGAAATATCCCGCGCGCGATTTTCATCTCCATTCTAGGAATTGCAGTCCTCTATCTGGCGATGCAAGCAAGCGTATTGAGCGTAGTTCCCTGGCAGGAGGCGGCGAAAACACGAGCAGTGGTAAGCGTATTCGTCGAGCGCGCATTCGGCTCAAACTGGGCGACTCTGGCCACGGCACTGATTCTAGTCAGCGCCTTCGGCTCAGTATTCTCAGCGATGCTCGGCTATTCCCGCGTACCCTATGCCGCCGCTCTTGACGGGAATTTCTTCTCCGTCTTCGCCCGCATTCATCCGAAGAAACATTTTCCGCACATTTCGCTCCTGGCGCTGGGCGCAACCGCAATTCTCTTCTGCCTCTCGCTCAGCCTCATCGACTCAATTCGCGCCATCCTGGCCATGCGCTGCATCATCCAATTCATCGGCCAGGCCGTAGGCCTGTTAATCTTGCGTCGCCGATGGCAAGCGTCCAAATTCCCATTTCGCATGTGGTTTTATCCGCTACCAGTGGCCATCGCCATTCTTGGCTGGATAGGAATCTTCATTTCGACTGGCCCCAAACCCATGCTAGCGTCGCTAGCCGCAATGCTGGCGGGCGGCGTAATCTATTTCGGCCGGGCACGTCTGATTCATCAGTGGCCATTTGAGGAGACCGTCGCGTGACGCAATCGATTGGGGCAAGGATGCCGAAAAGTCTCGCAATATTCTGCATTGCCACCGCTGCAATCTGCCTTCTGGCAGCCGCCCCTCTCCGCGCCCAATCCCTCCCCGAAACCGTCGAAGCCATCGATAAAGCCCGCGTCACCACGCGCGTCCTCTTCATCACCGCGCATCCCGACGACGAAGCATCCGGCCTGCTCAGCTATCTTTCGCACGGCCTCGACGCCGACGTCGGCCTTTTCACCATCACCCGCGGCCAAGGCGGCCAAAACGCCATCGGTCCCGAGCAAGGCGAGCGCCTCGGCATGTTGCGCACCTCGGAATTGCTAGCCGCCAGCCAGCACAATGGCGTGACCCAGTTCTTCTCCCGCGCTCCTGATTTCGGCTACTCCAAAAGCGCCGCGCAGACCATGAAAATCTGGGGCGATACGCCCCTCGAAGATATGATCCGCGTGATCCGCACCTTCCGCCCAAACATCGTGATCAACGGCTGGGGCGGCATTCAAACCGGCCACGGCCAGCATCAATCAAGCGGCATCCTCACGCCGCAAGCCGTGAAACAAGCAGCCGATCCCAACGTCTTTCCGGATCAACTAAAAGAAGGCCTACGGCCGTGGACCGTCGGTCTACTCGTGGACGACCGACGCGCGGAATCAAAAACCGGTTTTCGCGTCCCAACGGAGCAAGTTTCCGCGCTCTGGGGAAAAAGCTATTCGGATTTCGG
>DAITPO010000036.1:27299-31071 GCA_036833535.1 Candidatus Acidiferrales bacterium
ACGCTGACCATCGAGCCCAAGCAGGTCATGGCCGCCGAATCGCGCGAAGGAGCACCGATCGAACTGCTCGCCCGCGTGCGCTACCACGCCACCGCAGCGGCAAAGGTTGATCTAGGGGTCAAAGCGCCCGACGGCTGGAGCCTCGCACCAACGCCAGCACTCGATTTCTCCGCGTCGGGAGATCAACTCGTACGCTTTCAAGTCACGCCGCCGCAGAAACTCGCGCCCGGCACGTATTCCTTGCGTCCATTCGCCTCCATCGGCAACCAGGAATTCGATGTCTCCGTCGAGCCGCTCCCCTCGCTCCCCACGCGCAACTGGACCGAGCCCACTCTCGCCACCGTTCACGTCGTCGATCTTACTGTCCCGAAAGATTTGCACGTCGGTTACATCACTGTCGAAACCGATCCACTCCCGGAAATGCTCGGCCAGCTAGGCATCCGCGTCGAGCGCATCAACGAAATCGAATTGGCCTTCGGCGACCTGAGCCACTACGATTCCATCGTCGTCGGCATCCGTGCCTACGAGCTGCGCCCCGATCTACCTCGCGCAAACTCCCGCCTTATCGATTACGTAAAGCAGGGCGGCACTCTCCTCGTTCAATACCAGCGCGATTTCGCCTGGAACAAAATTCTCCCAGCTCCTTATCCCGCAACAATGCCCGACAGCACCGCGCGAACCACCGACGCGAATTCCCCCGTGCATTTCCTCGCACCCGAAAGTCCGCTCCTCAATTTTCCCAACAAAATCACCCTCGAAGATTTCAAAGGCTGGACGCAGGAGCGCGGCCTCTATTACTGGGGCAAATTCGATCCGCACTATCAACCGATCCTCGGACTCACCGACCCTGGCGAAGAGGAACTCAACGGAGCATTAGTGAGCACCCGCGTCGAAAAGGGTGTATATATCTACACAGGATTGTCGTTCTTCCGGGAGCTGCCGGCAGGGGTCCCTGGGGCATATCGCTTGTTCGTAAATTTGCTCAGTCAGTCGAAGGCTCCGTCGCAGTAAAGCACGCACACAAAGGATTCTAGTTTGGCGAGCGCAGCTCCGACTCCGTCTGAAACCCCGCGTAGCGACTTCGGCCCGCGCATGGTGCGCATTCCCGAAGGCTATTTCCTGATGGGCAGCGAAATCGGCCAGGACAACGAGCGGCCCGTCCATAAAGTCTGGGTGGATGCCTTCGATCTCGCCGCGTGCCAGGTCACAAACTCCGAGTACGCGCAATTCCTCGACGCCACCAAAAATCCGCCGCCGCTTCACTGGCAAGATCCGAATTTCAATCACGCCGAACAACCCGTCGTGGCCATTTCGTGGTTTGACGCCTCCGCCTATTGCACCTGGCTCTCTCGCGTCACCGGCCGCCGTTACCGCCTGCCGAGCGAAGCCGAATGGGAACGCGCCGCTCGCGGCGGAGTCGAAGGAAAAGCTTACCCGTGGGGCGACGTGCCGCCGGAATCGCTTCTCGATTACCATCTGCGCTGGATCCACGGGCCCGATCCGGTAGGCAAATCCTCGCCCAATCCCTACGGCTTATTCGACATGTGCGAGAACGTCCACGAGTGGTGCAGCGATTGGTACGATGCCGAATATTATTCCGAACGCCCCGAAAGAAATCCGCGCGGCCCAGCCGAAGGCTCGCGCCGCTCCTCGCGCGGCGGATCCTGGCGCCATTACATCAAAGTCTCGCGCTGCGCCGCCCGTTCCAGCATCCCCCCAGGCTTCCAATACGCCGACTACGGTTTCCGCGTAGCTAGAGACGCAAACGACTCCTCGAAGTAAAAGTAGCGCCGGCGTCCCCGCCGGCATCTTGCGACCGCAATCGCAGCCACGATCCCCAATCAAGCGCGGACCACACGGTTAAATAGTTCGCCCTCATCCCCTCCACCTTGCGCAATTTGAAACCCTCTCCGTCCGTAATCCACTCAATCCGTTGAATCGTGCTATCCTCGCCGTCGTCTGGGGGAAATGAACGATGATGAAGCGATTGCTCATGGGAAATTCAACTCGCCTGGCGCTATTTCTCGCGCTCGCCGTCGCATTTTCAATCACAGCGTCAGCCTTCGGCCAGGACAAGAAGCAAAAGAAGGTCAAACAAGACACCAAAGAAGATCCCATGCCCATGCCGCCCATTCCCACTCCCGATGAACTCGATCGCAATATCGGCGAGATGCTCGGCGCCTGGCAAGTCGGCGACGTCGACGCCATGCACAAGTTCTATGCTGACGATGCCACGTTCACCAGCGGCGCCTTCGAGCCCCCCATCGTCGGCTTTCAGAATTACGTCGCGTCCTACCAGAAAGCGCGCACGCGTTTCGAGGGCATGCAATTAATCCGCAAGAACACGGTCGTTTACTTCCGCACGGATTTCGCCTGGGCTTCGTATCAATGGGAATTGCTGGCTACCGTGGAGGGACAGCCGTTCAACGCGCGCGGTCAAACGACGCTGGTTTTCGGCAAGACCGGAGACAAGTGGCTCATCGTTCACAATCACACGTCGCAAGTCTGCGACGCCGGCGCTCCGGCTCCCGCGGCTTCTCCAGCGCCGGTAAAGCCGTGATACTAGAAGCTGCGGATCGCGTGCCAGATCCACACGCCCGCGAGCGCCAACAGCAGCAATCCGGATAGCCAGGACAATACCGCAATCGGCCGGCTCAATCCTTCGATCCGCGATACGATCACGCGTTGCTCCGCCGCCATTCCCTGCTCGGCTTCATCCAGGTAAAGCTGATCGCCTTCGCGGTTGCTGAGCTGGCTCCGGTAAATCACCAGTATCAGCAAAATCCCGGTCAAGACGCCCCAAATCCCCAGAAGATAATAGATACCGCTGTGCAGAGATTCGAGATCCATGCGCATCCTCCATGCCCGACAGACCGCGGCAGCATGAACTAATGAGGCGAGCGGTCCCGTACGGGCCCGAGTGACGCAATTGTACCACCAGGAGAGGCTCAAAAAGTCAAGCAGGACGTGGCACTGTTTCGTTGGGGAAATGGATGCCCCAGAAGCCCTCGAGCGGCTGCAGCATCTCCACTCCCAGCTCGAACACGCCGTCGCGCGCCGATTTCGCCACGCGCACGACGCGGAATTCCTTAACTTCATCGTTCAAAGCATTTAGCACTTCGAGGACGGTCCCAAGCCCCGGCTCAATCGGCGCCCACAGCAGCGCCCCCACGCGGCTTACGGTAACCGCTTCCGCCGCCGCCCGGATCGGGTGCCCCGAGGCATCGCTGCTGAACACCTTGATCGGTATGCGAATCAAAACGCGCGGAGCACGCCGCCGTTCAATCCGTGCCGACGAACCAGCCATCAATTCCCTCCGCGCCCCGTCAAAATTCCGCACACTGTATTGAACCTAGCCCCAACGGTCAAGACCTTCCCAGTACTCCTCCGCGTTGACTTTCCCCTACCCCCGCGTCAAAATCAATTCGCATCATTTTCCTCAACCGTGCCCAGGTGGCGGAACTGGCAGACGCGCTACGTTCAGGTCGTAGTGGTCGCAAGGCCGTGGAGGTTCGAGTCCTCTCCTGGGCACCATCTTCTCCGATATTTTTCCCTCCTCCCTGCGATGCGTGTTTTCACGCGATTAGAAATTGACTCCGTCTTTTGTTTTCTGTGGGTTACGGCGATTTCTAATAATTTCGCACGCGATTAGAAATGCGGATACCGGAGGTTCGAGATTGGAAGGAACACCAACGGCGCACCGCAGAGACGCAGAGTCCGCCGAGTTGAAAATGGCGTGATTTGTCTCGATTAGACAGGATCTCCTTTCAAT
>DAITPO010000037.1:0-30993 GCA_036833535.1 Candidatus Acidiferrales bacterium
TTTTCTTCGATGGGCATTTGCGAGGCGATGCGCTGCTGGGCCTGGATTTCGTTGAGGCCGCGCTCGCGGAGGCGGGCAAGTTGCTGGCCGGGAGTGCAGCGGACGACGATCAGGCGATTGAGCTTGGGGCGATAGCCGGCTTCGATAAGTAGCGCGGCTTCGACGATGGCTACCGGCGGACCGCCGGTTTTATCGAGGGCTGCGAACCAGCTGTCTACGATTTCTACGATGTGCGGATGGATGATCTGGTTGAGCCGCGCGAGTTTATCGGGATTGGCGAAGACCATGGCGCCCAGCTTGGCGCGATCCACGCTTAAGTCAGCGGCGATGACGCTCTGGCCGAACTCGGCGACGACTTCATCGTAGACCGGTTGGCCGGGCTCGAGCAGTTCGTGGGCCAGCGGATCCACGTCGAGAATGGGTATATCGAGATCGCGAAACATTCGTGATACGGTCGATTTGCCGCACGCGATTCCGCCAGTTAAGCCGACACGAAGCATGAGATATTCCTCCGCGTCATTCAGTAGCACAGGCACTCCTGCCTGTGTCCGCAGCTGCCCTCATCTCCCAACTCACGATCGCACCGTCATCGTACCAACGCCCGCCGCGTGCGCAGCCCGGCGCAAACCCGCAGCCCGCACCGTATTGCTCATAAGCATGGCGATAGTCAGCGGGCCCACGCCACCGGGAGACGGCGTAAGCGCCCCGGCAACTTCTACAACTTCGGGATGCACATCGCCGACAAGCGCGGAGCCTTTCTCCCGGAATTTTGCCAGCCGCTCGGGAAATTTGGCGAAGATGCGCGCCGCTTCTTCGGCGTCGGTGATGCGGTTCGTGCCGACATCGATTACCGTCGCGCCGGGGCGGATGTAATCGCTGGTAATCATCGCGGGGCGGCCCATGGCGGCCACTACTATATCGGCGCGGCGGGCGGTGCCCGGGAGATCTTTGGTTTTCGAGTGGCAAATAGTTACGGTCGCGTTGGCGTGCATGAGGAGAAGAGCCAGCGGTTTTCCTACGATGTCGCTGCGGCCGATGATGGCAGCGTTGGCGCCTTCGATGGGGATGTTGCTGCGGCGCAGAATTTCCATTACGCCTAGCGGAGTGCAGGCCACTAGATTCGGGCGGCCTGCGACTAGCTTGCCTACGTTGATGGGATGGAAGCCGTCTACGTCTTTGGCGGGATCGACGGTTTCCAGAATTTCTTTGCCGTCCACCTGCTTGGGGAGCGGGAGTTGCACGAGGATGGCATCCACTTCGTTGCGGCGATTTAAATCGCGGACGATGGCTTGGAGTTCGGCGGTGGAAATTGTGGATGGGGGCGTGAGCAGGAAGCTATTGAGGCCAAGCGTTTCGCAGGCGGCAATTTTGCTGGTTACGTAGACCTTGGAGGCAGCGTTGTCGCCTACAAGGATTGCCGCCAGGCCGGGGATGATTCCTGCGGCTCTTAGGCGCGCGATTTCCTGCCGCAGGTCGGCATATATTTCCTCGCGGATGGCGTTGCCGTTGAGGATTCGGGCCGTCAAGTCGGCTCCTGCATCGTCGGGATTCGCACAGATAACGGGGCATGATAACACACGCATGAATGGGCCAGTTGGGGCGCGGCGGGTGTCCGGGAACGAAGCACAGGTTAATTGTGACAAAAACGCCGGCTGGCAGCCGGCGCTACGAATGAGCTATGGGTGGGTCATTTTCTCAGGTTTTACTAGGGCGTCGAATTCTTCTGAGGTTAGGTAGCCCAACGCTAGCGTGGCTTCTTTCAGGCTTAGATTTTCGTGGTGGGCTTTTTTCGCGATTTGTGCGGCTTTGTCGTAGCCGATTTTGGGGGTTAGCGCGGTTACCAGCATCAGAGAATTTTTCACGTAGAAATCGATTTTCTTTTGATCGATTTCGATGCCTTTGACGCAGTGGTCTACGAAGCTGCGGGAGGCGTCGGCGAGGATTCTTACGGAGTTCAAGAAATTGAAAATGATTACCGGCTTGAAGACGTTCAGCTCGAAATTGCCCTGCGAGCCGGCGATGCCGATAGCGGCGTCGTTACCCATCACTTGCACGGCGACCATGGTTAGGGCTTCGGACTGAGTGGGATTTACTTTGCCGGGCATGATCGACGAGCCCGGCTCGTTTTCGGGGATGGTGAGTTCGCCGAGGCCGCAGCGCGGGCCGGAGGCCAGCCAGCGGACGTCGTTGGCAATTTTCATGAGCGAGGCGGCCAGAGTTTTCAGTGCGCCGCTGGCGTACACGATTTCATCGTGGGCGGAGAGCGCCGCGAATTTATTGGGATGCGAGCGGAATGGCAGGCCGGTCAGCTCGGCGATTTTTTTTGCGGCGCGCTCGGCGAATTCCGGAGGAGCGTTGAGGCCCGTGCCTACGGCGGTGCCGCCGATGGCCAGATCGTAGAGGCCGGAGAGGGATTCTTTGAGTCGTGCGATATCGCGCTCGAGAAGGCTGGCCCATCCGGACATTTCCTGGCCGACCGTTATGGGCGTGGCGTCTTGCAGGTGCGTGCGGCCGATTTTCACTACGTTGGCGAATTGCTTGGCTTTGGCGTCGATGGCGCTGCGCAGATATTCGGTGGCGGGGATGAGCTTTTCCACGACTTGCGTGGCGGCAGCTATGTTCATCGCCGTTGGGAACGTGTCGTTCGAGGACTGCGACATGTTGACGTCGTCGTTGGGGTGAATGGGTTTCTTGCTGCCCATGACGCCGCCGGCGATTTCAATGGCGCGATTGGAGATGACTTCGTTGGCGTTCATGTTGGTTTGCGTGCCGCTGCCGGTTTGCCAGATACGCAGAGGGAAATGATCGTCGAGCTTGCCGGCGATGACTTCGTCGGCGGCCTGAGTGATCAGCTTCGATTTTTCCGCTGAGAGCTTGCTGAGATCTTGATTCACCAGCGCCGCAGCTTTTTTCAGGATGCCGAAGGCGCGGATCAGCTCTGGAGGCATCGTGTCGCGGCCGATATCGAAGTGAATTAGCGAGCGGGCGGTTTGCGCGCCGTAGTAACGGTCAATGGGAACTTCGATTGCGCCCATGGAGTCGGTTTCGGTGCGTGTGGGAGATTTGGTCGTTGGTGCGGACATTTGGCGCCTCGCGTCACTTCGGAAAATACCCGGACGATAACGACGAAATTTGACGGCCACGGTTGTTTTTGCGATGGCGGGCGGAGCAAGCCCCGCCCCTACGGCCGAAATGCAAAGGCAAAATCAACGTACGCCATCAGTAGATGTCGTACTGCTCCCAGTGGAGCGTTGGGTCGGCTTGGATGATTACGCTCTTTTTTACCCAGCGCTCTAGTTCTTCCATCAGGCCGGACTCGCGCGTCTTCAGGGCTTTGGCAATTTCTGGATGGACGCGGAGAGTCAGGCTGCCGGCTTCGATGTCGCCCGCCATCTTCCTTGCTTCGGCTTGAATTTCGTAGCACAGCGTTGGAATGGATTTCACCATGCCTGAGCCCGTGCAGTACGGGCACGGCTGGCATAGCGTGCGCTCGAGGGCTTGCTTGGTGCGCTTGCGAGTGATGGCTACGAGGCCGAATTCGTTGAAGCGCAGGGCCTTTGATGGGGCACGATCGGCTTTGAGGGCTTCTTCGAGAGCGGCGAAAACTTTTTCGCGGTTGCGGCGCTCTTCCATGTCGATGAAGTCGATGATGATGATGCCGCCGAGATCGCGGAGGCGCATCTGGCGGACGACTTCGTTCACGGCCTCGAGATTGGTGCGCACGATGGTGTCCTCGAGGCGATTGGAGCCTTTGCCGACGAACTTGCCGGTGTTGACGTCGATGGCGACGAGCGCTTCGGTGTGGTTGATGACGATGTAGCCGCCGGACTTGAGCCAGACTTTCGGGCGCAGGCCCTTGTCGATTTCCTGCTGGATGCCGAATTCTTCGAAGACCGGCGTGTCTTTGGTGTAGAGCTTGACGCGATTGACGAGCTGCGGCTGGAAGCGGCTGACGAAATCCACGACCTTCGTGTATTCCTCTTCGGAATCGACCCAGATGGCGGTGTAGTCCGTGGAGAGATAATCGCGAAGAATGCGCTCGACGAGATTGAGATCGCGGTGGAGAAGCGCGGGAGCTTTGCGCTGATCGCCGCGGGATTTGATGTCGGCCCAGGTGTGCGTCAGGAATTCGACGTCGGCACGAACTTCTTCGGGCGTGGCCGCGCCAGCGGCGGTGCGGACGATGAAGCCGCCGCCGAAATTGCCTTTTGCTTCGGTGACCAGATGGCGGAGGCGCGCGCGATCTTCGGCGGAGGCGATTTTGCGCGAGACGCCGGTGTGGTCAAGCGTAGGCATGTAAACAAGGAAACGGCCCGGAAGCGCGACGTGGCTGGTGATGCGCGCGCCCTTTTTGCCGAGAGGCTCCTTGGCGATTTGAACGATGATCTCCTGGCCCTGCTTGAGGAGATCGGAGATCAATTGCGGGCGGCGTGGCTGCGGGCGATGGCCGCCGTGACCGCCTTGATGCGGACGGCGCCCGCGGTCATCGCGGCGTCCACGATCGCCACCGCGATCAGGACCCCGATCGCGTCCGCGGTCTCTGCCGCTGCCTCCGCGACGCGCGGGATGCTGCATGCGCGCGCGGAAATTGCCGCGAACGGTGGCGCCGCGCAATTCCTGCGGCTGGCCGCTGACGGTTTCGCCTTCGAGCGGGACGATGATTTCGGGAGAAGCGCCGGGTTCGGTTGCATCGGCGGCTGCAGAGCCCTGCGCAGATTCCTCTCCGGTTTCGGCGGAGGCATCCTGCTCGCCGGTGGATTCCTCTTCTGTGGATTCGTGCTCGCCGGCTGCGAATCCTCGTTCTGAGGAATCCTCGGCGCGCTCTTCCGCAGTGGAATAATCCTCGCTCGTTTCCCCGGAAGAGAGATCGGCGGCTGAAACGTTCTCATCGTGGGAATCCTCGCGCGCTTCGCGTTCTGCGCGCTCGGCTTCTTCGAGTTGGGCTTCGGCGACGTGTTCGGCGAGAGCCGTGGCTTCTTCTTCAGTCAGATCGGATGGAATTTCTGGAGCAGCGACTGGCTCGGCCGCGTGGATTTCAGGTTCCGGAGTGCGGGCTCGCTCAATCGCGCCTGCAGCCAGACGATCGAATTCTTCGTGATGCGACGCCTCACGTTCTTCCTCCGCGGCGGGAGGAGGGGGCGGTGGTTCAGGGCGGCGGAGCGTTTCGCCCGGAAGCGCGTCGAGTGCCCCGGAATGAGTCGCGAATCGCTGTTCGGAGAAGCGGGGCGCGCGCTCAAATTGTTCAACAGGATCTCGAACCGGGTCTTGAACCGGCGGCGCGACGATTTCTTGAACGGTGCTGGGGTCTTGCGTCATCGGAGCGTGCGTTTCGGGAGCTTCGACCGTCGGAGCAGCGACCGCCGCCGAAGTTGCGGGAGGCGCGTCCTTGAACCGAGAGAGGTTTTCGCCAGGAAGTACGACTGGAACAAAATCGCTGGGAGGCGCGCTGCCCGCGGTTTCGCCCTCAGGCTCATAGGGGCGGTGCGACGCGTACTTGGAATGAGGGAGGTCGCGGCCGAAGCGGGAACTTCCGCCCGGTCGTCCACCGCGGCTGTCGCGTCCGCCGCGGCCTCTGCCACCACCGCGGCCGAAACCGCCGCGATTATCGCGCCCGCGGCCTTCGAAGCGGCGCGGTGGACGAGTGTCGTGGCGCGGTCCAGAATATTGCTGCGGAGGACGGGACGACGGCGCTTGCGTCCCCGCGCGAGGCTGCGCGTCTTCGACGCTGATGGATTCGCCGGGCAAAGCTTCGGTAATGGCCGGGGCCGGCTCGACGTCGGTAGGCTCGAGCGCGGCGGTGTGCCCGGCGGCATCGGTAGTGAAGATCTGGCCGCCCTGGTCCTCCATTTTGTGTTCTTTATCCTCGACGGTGGTGACCACATGATCGAGGTCTTCGATTTCCTCGAGGAAATCGCTGACGTAGAGGAAGGCGTCGCTATCGAGGCCAATATCCACGAAGGACGATTGCATGCCGGGAAGCACGCGAGTGACTCGTCCTTTGTAAATGCTACCGACTAACGCAAATTCTTTTTCGCGCTCGACGTATATCTCACAAAGCTGACCTTCTTCGAGTATGGCGACCCGGGTCTCGTGCGGGGTCGCAGAAATGACCATTTCCTTCGACATGAAAACTCCTCGTGGCGCATCGGGAGGCAATCACACCGCGCGAAGCGGCGAGCCACGCCCTGCCAGGCCCGCAAGCGGGCCAGCCGGCTGGGAGGGAACTCTGCTGTTTGTTCAGGATTGCGTGCACCGAGCGCTTACCCAAGCGAAAATTAGATTCCTTCTTCGTTGTCCCGGTCACAATGCCGGGCTTCCGAGTAACTGCGGATAACGACTGCGAAAACATGCGGGCCTCAATTGACGAACCTTCGCATACGAACGTTCATCACCAAGCCCAAAGCCAGAAACAGAAAAACGGTGGACGATCCCCCATAGCTCATGAACGGCAGGGGAATGCCCGTGACCGGCACGTAGCCGATCACCATGGCCGAGTTAACCAGCACGTGAAACCCCAGGATGGCCGCCACGCCCATCACGACAAACATTCCGGCGCGATCTTTCGCCTTTTGCGCGTTGTCGATGAGGCGCAAGAGCAATCCCAAATAGAGCAACAAAGCGAGAAGCACTCCTACAAATCCCAATTCTTCCGCCATCGCGGCCAGAATGAAATCCGAGTAACGGACGGGCACGAAGCCCAATTGATTCTGGCTGCCCTTGCCGAAGCCCTTGCCCCAGAATCCGCCGGAGCCGACAGCAATTTCGGATTGGAGAATCTGATACCCGGCTCCGCGGGGGTTGTCTTCGGGATGGATAAATGTCGCAATGCGTTGCTGCTGGTACGGCTTCAAATGCGTCCGCATTTTCCAGCCCACCGGAATCATCAGCACGATGAAGGCGAGGAGCACTGCCAGGTGCTTCCACTGAATGCCCGCCAGAAACGCGCCGACGATGGCCGCGGGGACGAGAACCATGGCCGTCCCCAAATCGGGCTGGACTAAAACGAGAAGGACGGGCAAGCCCGTGATTCCCGCGATCTTCACGAGATCCGCAGTTGTTAATCGATCGGTGCGGACTTCGCTGAAGAAACGTGCCAGCACTATGATTATAACCAGTTTCATTATTTCCGACACTTGTAAATTGACGCCGCCCCCGAGGCTGACCCAGCGGCGGGCGCCGAAGCGCGAATGGCCGATGGCCAGCACGACGAGAAGAGCGACGATGCCGATCAGATATAGCAACGGGGCTTGATCGAGAAGAGTGTGATAGTCGAGCCGCGAGACGATGAACATGGCGATGATGCCGATGCCGATCCAAATGGCCTGCCGCCAGTGCATTCCCGCCATCGGGCTGTCGTGAGTTGCGGAATAAATCTCCAGCATGCCCATCAGGCAGATCGCCGCGACGATGGCCAGCAGGGTCCAGTCGAAGTCGTGAGTGCGCGGGCCTTCCTTCATGGCTTGGTGGCCCCTATGGAAGCGACGGCGGGCTCTTGAGGTTTGGCCGGCTGCGGAGTTGACTGATTCTGCGTGGTGGTTTGTTCCTGCGGCGGTAGCACGCCGTTCTTCTTTTCGTAGTACCTCTTGACGATGTCGCGCACGATGGGAGCGGAGGCTTCGCCGCCGTGTCCGCCGCCCTGAACGAGGACGGTGACTACGATTTCGGGGTCGCGGCGCGGAGCATAGCCGACGAACCAGGCGTTGTCCTTGAATTCTTTTTCTTTGCCGAGACGGCTGCGGACGTCGTAGCCGATTACCTGTGCGGTTCCGGATTTGCCGGAGAACTCGACGTTCTGGATGCGCGAGCTATAGCCGGTGCCACCGGGTTCGTTGACGACGCCGTACATTCCATCGGTGACTTTTTGGACGGTGTCGTCGGAGAGCGGGAAGTGCGTGACCACCGGATTCGGGAGATTTTTCATCAGGTGCGGCTGAACGAAAGTGCCGCCGTTGGCTACGCCGGCGATCATGCGCGCGAGTTGGATGGGAGTGGTGATGACGGCGCCTTGGCCGATCGCGACTGAAATCGTTTCGCCGGGATACCATTTGCGATGGTAGACGC
Organism: Candidatus Acidiferrales bacterium; assembly: GCA_036833535.1. Taxonomy (GTDB): domain Bacteria; phylum Acidobacteriota; class Terriglobia; order Acidiferrales; family UBA7541; genus Palsa-147. The sequence continues at coordinate 8,062 of DAITPO010000037.1, forward strand.
GCTGCGCCCATTCTTCTGACGGCATCAGTCCGGATTCTTCGCCCGGTAGATCAATGCCGGTTTTTTTGCCCAGGCCTAGGCCGCTGCCGTAGAAGGATAGCTTGTCGATACCGAGGCGCATTCCTGCGGTGTAGAAGAAGATGTCGCAGGACTGAATGATGGCTTTGTGGAAGTCTACTGTGCCGTGGCTGGATTTGCCGTAGACCCAGCATTTGAATTGGCGGCCGTAGAAGGTGCCGTATCCTGGGCAGAAAACCGTCATGTTTTCCGGGATGGCTTTGGATTCGAGCATGGCCGTGGCGGTGACGATTTTGAAGACTGAGCCGGGCGCCAACTGAGCCTGAATGGCGCGATTTAGAAGCGGCGTCTTTGGATCGGTATTCAGCGCGGCCCACTCTTGCGGATTGATGCGCACGGCGAAATCGTTTGGATCGGCCGTCGGGTGGCTGACCATGACCAGAACTTCGCCGGTACGCGGATTCAGGGCGATGGCGGCGCCTTCTTTGCCCGCCAGGTCGGCTTCGGCGACGGCCTGCAAGTCGTAGTCGATGGTCGTTTGAATCGGCTTGCCGGGGACGGCTTCGACGTCATCGAGGGTGCGCACCATTTTGCCAACGCTATTGACGATGACGCGGCGCATGCCGTCGGTGCCTTCGAGCGTGTCGTTATATTGGCGCTCGAGGCCGGCTTTGCCGACGATGTCGCCGGGGCGATAGTGGCCGTCGCTGGCTGCCAGTTGCTGCGGCGAAACCTCGCCGACGTATCCTGCGGCGCTGGCGAAAAAGCCGTTGCGCGGATACCGGCGGCGCTGGACCATCATCAATTCCAGCACCGGTAAATCGGCGCGGTGAGATTCGACGAAGGCGATGTCGGCTTGCGTGGCTTCGGGCTTGATCACCACTGGTTGGAATTTGGGCTCGAATTTCGCGGCCTCGAGCTGATCTTTCAAATCGTCGGGCGAGATATCCAGACCTTCCATGACTTGCGGAAGGCACTTCTCGAGGAGCTTGGGATCATCGCGGAGGAGAAGGATGCTGAACGATGGATAGCTATCCACCAGGACGCGGCCTTCGCGATCGAGCATGGTGCCGCGCGGGGCGATGATGGGAATCGAGCGAACGCGATTTTTTTCCGCTAGATCGGCGAAATGGCCGGATTGAATGACTTGCAGCTTCCAGAATCCGAAGAGCAGGACCAGCGTCATTGCAACGGCGAGATAGGAGAGGAGAACTAACCGCCCGTGAGGCAGTTTTTGATCGTTAGCAAGCCAAGGTGCCAAACAAACTCCTGCGCGGCGGGCGACTCCCGGCCCCGGGGATTCCGGGCGTCCGAACTGCTGGACGGCAAAAAATGAAGTAAACGCGAAATTACCACCTGCACTGGTAGGGTGCAAGCGGGGCTTGCCTATTCAGATAACGGCAAGACGCGGGTCTAAGCAGGCGTGGCGAGCGGTCAACGCGCCTTTTTCTTCTCGATATTCGCCAGGCGCGCCTGCACCATTCTCTTAACCAATGCCGCGGGAAGCGGCCGGTCGGTGGGGAATTGGATGGTGCCTTTTGAGAGTGGGTAGCCTTTGAGCTCGGCGTTGAATGCCTCGATGATTTCAGCGGTAGGGAAAAAACTGCAATGCTTGGAGAACGCGGCGTACCACACTAAAACCTGTTTGTGCTTGAAGCCCGGGATTCCGTAGCTGATGACCTCGGTCACCTCGGGCGGAACGGCCGAGCGAATCGCCGCCCGGATTTTGTTCAGAGTGCTGCGAGCAGGTTCGGGGACGCGGGCTAAATACGCTTCGACGGTTTCTGGAGCGTGCCTGCGTTTCGTTCGCGATGAGCTGTTGGCGGATCTCGCTTTTTTCACGCCGGTTATGCTATCGAATGTTCCGGTTACAAGCCATCGAAAGGGCGGACTGCGTGGGTAGAGGTGTTGTAGCATAGATAGATTGGGGCTTACCGCAGGGACGCAGAGGGCGCGGAGAAGACCAACAGACGACGGATTCTGACTTGACGGCACGAAAGACAATTCGGCGGAAGCTGCTGGCGGCGCACCGGAAATTGCGCGAGGCGCGGATGATCGCTAAGGGTTTGCTCTCTACGCGGCATCCGTTGCTGGCGCACATTATTCCCATTCGCCGGTGCAATTTGGCTTGCACTTACTGCAACGAATTCGACGATTTCTCGCAGCCGGTGCCTACGGAGGAGATGTTCCGGCGGATCGACCGGCTCGGCTCGTTCGGAACATCGATTGTGACGATTAGCGGTGGGGAGCCGCTTTTGCATCCGGATTTGGATGCGATTATTGCGCGGATTCGGAAAAATGGAATCATTGCAGGGTTGATTACGAACGGTTATTTGCTGGTGAAGGAACGCATCGAGCGGTTGAATCGGGCTGGTCTGGAGTATTTGCAGATCAGCATTGATAACGCCATGCCGGATGAAGTTTCGAAGAAGAGCCTGAAAGTGCTGGATCAGAAGCTCGAGTTGCTTGCGGAACACGCTGAATTTCACGTGAACATCAATTCGGTGCTGGGCAGTGGAGTGAAAGATCCGGAAGATGCCTTGCGCGTGGCGCACCGGGCCGTTCAGCTCGGATTTACATCAACCGTGGGATTGATTCACGACGGCAATGGGCAGTTGCAGCCGCTGGGGACGCGCGAGCGGGAAATATTCGAGGAGATCATGGCGCTGGGGAAGACGTCTTTCTCGCGCGTGAATCAATTTCAGCACAATATTGCCGCGGGCAAAGAAAACGATTGGCGTTGCCGGGCGGGGTCGCGATACCTCTACATTTGCGAAGACGGGCTGGTGCATTATTGCTCGCAGCAGCGCGGGTATCCGGGAATTCCGCTGGCGGAATACAGCGAGGAACGGCGCCGGCGGGAGTACCTCACGAAGAAAGGTTGCGCGCCGGGGTGCACGGTTTCGTGCGTGCATCAAGTGGCTGCGATTGATAATTGGCGCGCGCCGCAGACGATCGGGCCGGGAGATTCTACGAGCCGCGATTCGCTCGTGCAGTTAACCTAAGCAGCCCGTCGGTTCAGCGTCCGAGAATTGCCCCATTCCTCAGTCCTACGTTTCGGTCCGTCGCGGCGTACTTCCTTCCCAGAGTTGTACTTCTGAGCAATCTTAACGCTAGCGGGAAACATTCCTGTTGCAATGGCATTGCCCTGGGAGTACAAGCCATCGCATAAGATGTGGGGTCTCTATTTCAGTTCCGTCTCAGACGGGCGACTTGCGACTTGTCAGCTTTTGTGGAGTCCGTTTAATCCGCATGCGAGAGGTGTGCCGATGAAAGCTCGGACGATGAGCGTGATGCTGGCGGTGCTGGCTGGATTTTCGCTGCTGATGGTGCCGGGCTCGCTGTGGGCGCAGATCAATACGGTGAATCTGTCCGGGACCGTGACAGATCCGCAGGGGTTGGCAGTGAATGGCGCGAAAGTGACGGTGACGAGCAACGCTACCGGCGCGGAGCGGACCGCCGTGACGAACGGCGCCGGACGATATGAATTGATCGGACTCGCCCCGGGGAACTACTCGGTCTCGATCGAGGCGGCCGGATTCGCGAAGCTGGATAGCACCGGGTTGGTGCTGACGCTGGGCGAGCCCGCGGAATACAATCCGCAGCTTTCGTTGAAGTCAGCGACGACTACGGTAAGCGTGACCGCGGAAGCGGCGCTGGTGGAGACGACGAAGAGCGACGTCTCGCAGACGATTACGCCTACGCAGATCGACAACCTGCCGATCAATCGCCGCGACTACATCAATTTCGCGCTGCTGACGCCGCAATCGGCGCGTGACGACACGCCTTCAATCGGCGCGGCGCCTACGAGCGGATTGAATTTCGGCGGGCAGCGCGGGCGGTCGAATGAGATTTCCGTGGATGGCGCGGATGCGGTGGACAATTCGACGAACGGAGTTCGCGCGACTGTGTCGCAGGAGGCGGTGCAGGAGTTTCAAGTCATCACCAGCAACTACATGCCGGAATACGGGCGGGCCATGGGCGGCGTGGTGAATATCGTGACGAAATCGGGCTCGAATGAGATTCACGGTAATCTTTTCGGCTTCTTGCGGCTGGCGGCGCTGCAGGCGCGCGATCCGTTTTCGGTTGCGGGGACGTTTGATCGGACGTCGGAGTCGGTGTTGTTCAAGGCTGTGAAGCAATCGTTTACGCGCGTGCAGGCCGGAGCGACGCTGGGCGGGCCGATTCAGAAGAACAAAACATTTTACTTTTTTTCGTACGAGACGATTCGCAGCCAGGCGACTGGCTTCACGAATATCGGCACGGACAATTTCGGGCTCGCGCCAGCCGCAATTCCATGTTTGGGGAATTTGTTGATGACGCCGACGCAAGGAACTTTCTATGGCGCGGCGCTGACGGGAACCAATTGCGGCGCGCCCACCGGCCAGCAGGCGGCTCTCCTGCAGGCGGCGGGCTTGACGGGACTCGCTTCTGCAACGGCACTGCTTGGCAATTTGCCTGGGGGACCGACATCATTCTTCGACGGCGCACCGTTGCCGGGGAGCTATGCCGGGCTGGTTTCGCTCCTGGGAAATTATCCGACGAAGGAAGGGACGAGTTTCTGGTCGCTGAAGCTCGATCACATCTGGAACAGCAAGAACACTTCCTTCATTCGCGCCAGCGTTTCGCCGTCTCTCTTCACCGGCATTCAGGTGAACGCAGAGAACCAGAACTTCGGGCAGAACTCGGGGAATCGCACCTCGCTGCAGCAGACGCGCGATCTGGCGATTATCGGGCAGCACGCGACCTCATTTCATGACGACATGTTCAACGAGTTTCGCTTTCAATATGCGCGGCGAGGCCTGCACTACGGATTTTCGAATCTGCCGGGTGGCGATTCACCCGCGGTGAATATTGACGGGTTCGCGTTTTTCGGACGCGAGCCTTTCTCGACCGAAGATCGCATCGAGCGTCGATTCCAGTGGGCCGACGATCTGACTTGGACCAAGGGCACGCACACGATGAAGTTCGGTGGCGATTTCAACTTTCTGCAACTTCGCACCGGGGCGCAGCAAATCTTCGAGCTGAATTATGGCGGCGTTTATACGTTCTCAAGCGTCGACCCGGGCGCGCTCGGATTGCCGGAACAGGCGGGTCCGTTCAATGCCGTGCAGGCTTTCGGACTCGGCATTCCGCAGGAATACATTCAGGGCATCGGAAATTCGAATCATCCCTTCAACAACAAAGCACTCGGGCTTTTCTGGCAGGATAGCTGGAAGATCAATCGCCGGCTGACGCTGAATTACGGTGTGCGCTACGACATCGAATGGAATCCGATATTCCCGGCGGCGAATCCGCTCAATGACGCGGGGGAAAAAGCTTTTGGCGTGATTCAAGGCATTCCGCTCGACAAAAATAATTTTGCTCCGCGCGTGGCCATCGCCTGGGATCCCTGGGGCAACGGCAAGACGGTAATTCGCGCCGGCTTTGGATTGTTCTACGATCATCCGCCGCTGGCGCTCGCGTTCCTCGCGAATGCGTTTGACGGCGCCGCTTCGACGCTGCTGGAATCTGCGGGCGGCAGTCCTTGCGTGCTCACCGTTCTTGGCTGCTCGGTGGATAATCCATTCAATTTCACCGCGCTGAATGCGACGAATGTTTTCCAGGGCTTGCTGACAGGCACTCTGGCAAGTTGCTCCACTGCGGTTCCTTCGATGTGCTTCCAGCCGAACCTGCAGCGATTCAATCCGACTTTCACGAATTCGCTCTTCACCAATCAGAACTACTTAACGGCGAATGGCGGGCTGGGATTCCCGCTGCCTTTCATTCCTTTCACGATTCCGGTGCAGAAGAATTTTCAGTATGCCTATGCAGAGCAGGGAAACCTGGCGATCGAGCGCGAACTGGGCAAGAATTGGAAGCTGAGCGTGGGATACAACTACACCCACGGAGTGCATCTAGACCATACGCGCAACATCAACACCGCGAACCCGGAGTTGCTGGCGGCGAATGACAATAACGCGGTGCTCTCCGGCCTCGTCGCTCCGCTGACAAATCCGATCACGATCGGCGTGCCGTCAACGGCGGGTTGCCAAATGACGCCGGGCGGCGGCAGCGTCTTCGTGAGTGTGCCCGACATTCTTGCGACGGCGTTTCCGATTGGCGACTCGACCTGCAGCACGACGCCGATTGGGGCTATCGGTACGCCCGCGGTTTTCAATTTCTTCCGGCCGTCAGGGCCGAACCCTTCCTTCGCGGGGCTCGTCGGCGGCTATGCCAACCTTGTTGGGTTGGCGGCCTTGGGGGGATTTCCGCAAGGAAAGCCGGGAGTTCAGATTCCCTGGAGCGATATCGATCCGCAGGTGTCTGCCGGCAATTCCGTTTATCACTCACTGACCGTCTCGGTGTCGAAACGGTTTTCGCAGCATTTCGAATTGATGTCCGGCTGGACCTATTCGCATTCGATCGACGATTCGACCGATCTTTCGACGCTGCTGAATCCGCAGGACAACAATTTCCCGGCTCTGGATCGCGGGAATTCGGATTTCGATCAGCGGCACCGCTGGATTTCGAGCGCTGTGTTCTTGAGCCCGCATGGAGAGAGCGGCGATTCCGCCTGGAGGAAGATTTTCGGCGATTTCACCGTGGCGCCGATCATCGAAGTGTCTTCGGGGCGTCCGTACAATACGCTTACTGGATTTGATCCCAACCTCGATTTCGGCACGGCGACGAACCGGCCAGATGCACTTAAGGCCGGATCTCCGGTGCCGCCGGGATTCCCGGTGGTAACTTCGCCATTTGTGAAGGGCGTCGAATTCACGTTGCCGACGCGCTGCATCGATCCTTCGGGCGCAACATTTTCCTTCCCGGCAGTGCCTTCGCCTTTCTATGGCTGCACGGGCACATTGGCGCGAAATTCATTCACGCGTCCGGGATATTTCAATATCGATCTGCGCCTCGCACGGCGGATTCAATTCAACGAACGCTGGAACCTGGAGATCATCGCGGACGGATTCAACATGTTCAATCGCTTCAATGTGGCGGACGTGAACCCGCTTTGCGATACGACGGCGGGCAACGCGACTTGTAATGCCGGACAGCCGACCGCGGCGCTCGATCCGCGCACGTTCCAGATTGCGCTGAAGATCAACTGGTAGCTTTTGGCGTAGCAAATTTCGGGGAGCCTCGGCGCGCTTTGCGCTGCAGCTCCCCGAAGCTATGTACAGCGGGCCTGGAATTTTCATTCGATGAGCTTTCGAGTTAAAGTGACGTGATGAGCGGCACGGAACTCACTCTTGCGGTGATCGTGTTGGCAGCGCTTGTGGGCGCGGTGGTGTGGTTTGGCGAAAAGCGCGCGGCGGCAGAGATGGCCGCGATGCGCCAGGAAATGCAGGCCAACATCGCCTCGCAGACGCAGGGCGTCACGGTGCAGCTCGGGCAGCTCACGCAATCAGTGATGCAGCAGCTTGGCCAGGTGCGGCAGGAATTGCAGAAAGGCGTGGCGGATTCGGGCAAGCTGGCGATGGATGCGCAGCGCGAAGTGGCCAACCGGCTGCAATCGTCGACGGAAACGCTGCGGCAGCTCAGCCAGCAGGTCGGCGAAGTGCAGAAGATGGGCGAGGATCTTTCGCAGGCGACGCAGACGATGCAATCGATCCTTGGCGGCGCGAAATCGCGCGGAATATTCGGCGAGGCGACGCTTGAGAAATTGCTGGAGGATGCGCTGCCGCGCGCGGCTTACGAGACGCAATTTCGATTCGGCACCGGCGACATCGTCGACGCGATCGTGCGGCTCGAAGAACGAATTCTGTGCATCGATTCAAAATTTCCGTTGGATGCTTACCGGCGTTTTTTGGAATCCGGTGAAGACTTTCGCCGCGAATTTGCCGGCGCGGTGCGAAAGCATGCGGACTCCATCGGCGAAAAATATATTCTGCCCGACGAGCACACGCTTGATTACGCGCTGATGTTCGTGCCGTCGGAGAGCGTCTACTACGAAATGCTGATGACCGAAGACGGCAAAGGCGGGCGATTGGACGATTATTGCCGCGGCAAGCGCGTGCTGGCGGTTTCGCCCAATACTTGCTTCGCGTATCTCGGCGCCATCGCGATGAGCCTGCGCGGCATGAAGGTGGAAGAGAATGCCAGGAAATTGATGGCTAGTTTGGCCGGACTCGAGAGGCAGATGGAAGCATTCGTAACGGTATTTGAAAAGCTGGGAACGCATTTGCACAACGCGGGTCAAAATTACGAGGAAGCCGAATCGAGGCTGCAGCGCGCGCGCGGCACGCTCGAGCAGATGTCGGAAGGAAATCTTCCGGAGGCATTGCCGGCTGGAGCGGAGAAGGACCCGCTCAATTGATCTGCAGCAAGGCTCCAGTAGCGCCGGCGTCCCCGCCGGCATCTTACGACCACCGATGTCCGCAACCCTTGCGATGGTGAGCGGACTACACCGCTAAATCAACTGCCCTGGTTTGGCCGCCGCAATCCGCGCGTGACTGCTGCACGTGGATGGAGTTTCTCTCGCCGGATGCCGGCAGGGACGCCGGCGCTACCGGGGAAGCAGCGAATCGCGAGCCGCGGTCATGAGAAACGCCTCGGTTTCTGGCGGGTCGTTCGCGAGCAGGCGATTAATATCTTGCACCGCTTTCCGCGCATCAGGTTTCTGACGCTCCAATCGCGCCAAAAGAGGATCCAGTCGCTTTGTCCAAGGATGTTGTGACATCTTTTGGGCCGCCAACAGATAGGCGTGTGCGGCTTCAAAATCCACGGAGTTCGGATCTCTCGAAGTCAGTCGCACACGAAACGAAAAATCGCCGGCATGCAAGGCGCGGACATTGATCAGTGCCGAGTTGTCCACCCCGCCGCGCGTGCGTACGTGTTCCGAATCGCCATGAGCGAAACGCAGCACCGCCGGAGCGAGATTCTCCACATCCATTTCCCTGGGCTGATCGGTGCCACGGATGCGCACGATCAGTGCGGCCTTCGATCCGGGCGCGAGAGTCGCGCCGCCCGTATCGAACTCGACCACTAGCGCGGCGAGTGTTGCCGTTGCCGGCGGGCCACTCGTCGCGACAGAAAGCTGCGCGGTGCCCGGAGCACCTGCCGGATTGAGCAGGATCACGAGAGCGGCGGGCGAGCCTGCCAGCACCAGCGCTGGCTGCTCGCCGAAATGCACGGAGTTTCCCACCGCGTCGCCGCGAAAGCCCGAGCCGCGCACATCGAAGCGATCGTGAATCGAGACAAGCGACGGCGCCCAATCGATTTGCGTCTTATCGGATTTCGTGTAGGGGAGAATCACCGACGCCGCCGCGACCTCGTGATGTCCCGCGAGCCGCGCGATTAGAACCCCTGGAGTTGACGGCGCGGTGAAGAAGGCGCGGCCGGTGGCGTCGGTTTCTGTCGGCGTGCCGTCGGAGAGCGTGACGTTGGCCTTGGGGACGAGACGTCCGAGCCGGTCGAGGACCGCGAGCGTCGCGGGCTGAGTCGCCACCACTCTTGAAGGCAAAACGATTTGCGATGGCTCGGGCGCCTGTGCGCGCGCCGCGGGCACGGCGAAAATCGCAGCCAGAAACGCTGCGGCGAGCCACGGCGCAAATTTTAGTGTCGCTGGGCGGATCACTTGGCGGTTCGCTCGTAGATTTTGGCTTCGAGAAAGAGACGGAACAACTCCGCATCGAGTTCGTTGTCGCGCACGGATTCTTCGAGAATCTTGAGCGCGCGCTCGACCGGCACGGCGGCTTTGTAGGGCCGGTCGGCCGCATTGAGAGCGTCGAAGATATCGCAGATGGTCATCATTTTGGTGGGTAGCGGAATATCGGGCTCGCGCAGGCCCAGGGGATATCCCGTGCCGTTCAATTTCTCGTGATGCGCGCGGGCGATGCGCGGAATGCCGCGCATTTCGCGGGTCCAGGGAATCTGCGCCAGGAAATCGAAAGTGAAATTGACGTGCGATTCGATCTGGCGGCGCTCGTCGTCGTCCAGGCTGCCGCGGGGGATCGACAGCATCGTGACTTCATTCGCGCTCAGAAAAGGTTGCGGCTCGCCTTTTCCGTCGGTAAAGGTTTGCCGCGCGATTTTGTTGATTCGGTCGAGGACGGTTGAATGCAGGACCGTCGGCTCGTTAATCTCGAGGACGAATTTCAGATCGTCGTCGATTTGCTTGAGGCGGTGCGCAAATTCCTTGTCGATTGATGCGAGTTCAGCGGCAGCGGCCTCGCGACCGCGTTCGAGGAGCAAATCCAGTTTTCGCTGCGAGGTTCCGGCTTCGAATTCCTTGCGAATGAAATCGAACCGGCTTTTCACCAGGTCGAGCTGCCAGGGATAGAGTTTTTTGGCTTTGACGAGAACATCTTCGCGCACGCCGACCTTGCCGAAATCGTGCAACAGCGCGGCGTAACGGATTTCTTTCATTTGCTCGTGCGTGAATCGCGCGGCTTGGTACTTGCCCGTCTCGACCGCGTCCACGGTTTCCGCCAAGCCGAGCGTGAGGGACGACACGCGGAAAGAATGGCCGGAGGTCGCAGGATCGCGCTGTTCGATTGCGGTGACCGCGGCGCCGACGAAGCCTTCGAAGAGGCGTTGGATCTCATCGTAGAGCTTGCTGTTTTCGTAGGCGACTGCGGCTTGCGAGGCGAGCGAAAGGCCGAGTTTCACGGCGCTGGCGGGGAAAGGAGCGACTTCGCGCTTGACGTCTGCGGCGCTATGAAGGCGCGCGGCTGGATTGCGCTTGCAATTGATGAGCTGGAGGACGCCGAGAATCTGATCGCGCGCGTTGCGCATGGGAAGAGTCAGCATCGAGCGCGTGCGATAGCCCGAATTGCGGTCGAAGGAATCGTTGAAGCGATACGGGCGCGAGGGTGGAACCTTGTACGCGTCGGCGAGATTGATGGCGGCGCCGCGCAGAGCGGTGTGGCCCGCCATGGAGGATTCGGCAAGCGGGATCGTGGATTCCTTGAACGAAAACTGAATGCTGTCATTTTGCGTGAGCTTGAAGCGGAGATGTTTTTCGCCGGATTCGGATTCTTCGATGAGGTAGAGCGAGCCGGCATCGGCGTTGGTGATATCGCGAGCCTTGCTAAGAATCAGAGAGAGCAGGGAATCGACGTTGTGTTCGGCGGAAAGCGCGACGCCGATTTGGAGAAGCTCCTGCAGCTCTTTCTCGGTGCGTTTTTGCGTGTCTTGGCTGCGACGATCGCGCGTTGCAAATTCGAGTTTCTCGAAGGCTGATTCAACTGCGCGCGCGATTTGTTCGGGCGCAGCCCGCGCTGGAATGACGGCGAGTGCGCTTTTGCGCACGCTGCCGGCATCGCCCGCGTAAATTCCGATGCTCTGACTCCTGCCGGCTTGCCGTTTTCCGGCCTTCGATCGCGCGGAGCCGTTCGGAGACGCATCAATGAGCCAGACCGCGGGGCGTTCACTCGGCGTTGCTGCACCGGCCGAAACGAGTTTCTTTCCCGTTTTCGAAGCGCGTTGAAGGGAATAACGGCCGCGAAGCGTCTTGGCAACTGCCTCGGCGGCCGACCCTTCGTAAAACCAAATTTGTTTCGTCGTGGGCATGAGAAATTTGAGGGCTTGGACGGCTCAGTATAACGGAATGTGACGGGACGATAGCAAGTTGCGCGATTAGGCAGCAGGCGCCGCGTCCGCCGCCTTGTGCGAGGCATGGGGGTCTGTTAGCCTTTCGCGGATTTCTTGCAAACGGCGCCATAAGAATGTTCCAGAAACTCACCGGCATTTTTCGCGAATGGAAGAAGCACTCGGGCTCGCTGGCGATCAGCCTGGTGGTGACGCTCGCGGCGCTGGCGGTCTATTACTTCGTTTTCATCGGCGAAGCGCGCACGCCGCTGGCGGACTTCATTACGCGGCTGGAGTTGGACAGCCTCGACACGCGCTTTCGATTGCGCGGCCGCGTCCATCCAGATTCGCGCATCGTGATCGTCGATATTGACCAGCGCTCGCAGGAGGCGCTGGGCCAGTGGCCCTTCCCGCGAATCTACTTTGCAAAAATGCTCGACGCGCTGCGCGACGACGGCGCGAGCGTCGTCGCGTTCGACATCACTTTCAGCAAGCCGGACGCCACCTCACTGCCTCTGCGCACGCTGCTCGAGGGATTATCGAAAGGCCAGACCGCCAGCGCGGACGTGCAGCAGAAAATCGCGGAGCTTGAGAAGCAGTACGACTACGATCAGCAACTTGCGGACGCGATCAAACGATTTGGTAAGGTCGTGCTCGGCAACTATTTTCTCTACACCTCCGCGGATCTCCAGGGCGTTTCGCCCGAGGCGCTCGATCGTTACGCGAATCTCATTTCCTTCTTTCCATTCCCGCAGGTTCGCGCGCTTCCTTCGGCGGGAGGCTCGGCCGGGTACGTCCGGTTGATTCAAGACTTCGATGATCTCGCCCTGCTGCCAAAAGGCGCCGAGGCGAACACCGAGACATTTACGGCGGCGCTTTCGGGCGATAAAGCCGGCTGCGGCTTTTTCAATATCGTCGGCGATCCGGATGGCGTGGTGCGCCGATCGTTGCTCGCGTTGCCTTATGGCCGCGATCCGAATCGCGCCAATTGGGATCTTTACGCTTCGCTCGAAGTCCAGACGCTGCGTCTCTATCTCAATTTGCCGAACGAGAAGACGGTTTTGAATTTCGGCGGCGCCGGAATCGCGAGCATCGAGTTTGGCCCCGATCTCGTGGTCCATCCCGACGACGTCGGGCGGATGATGATCAATTATCAGGGTCCGCCGCGGACTTATCCCTATGTTTCGTTTGCCGATGTCGTGCAGCACCGATTTTCCGCCGGCGAGTTTCGCGACAAGATCGTGCTCGTCGGCGCGTCGGCCACGGGCATCGGCGATCTGCGCGCGACGCCTTTCGGCGGAGTGGATTTTCCCGGCGTCGAGATTCACGCGAACGTAATCGATGACATCCTGAACCGGCATTTCTTGCGCCGCGGGCCGCACGAGGCTTTGACCGACGTCATCGTAATTTTCCTGTTCGGCATTCCGCTGGGGATCTGGCTTGCGCTGGTTCGCCCGCGCTGGCTGATTTTCGGATTTCTCCTGCTCATTCCCTTTGCCTGGTTCGTTTATTCGGCGTTCGTTCACGATCAATGGCTGAACTTCATCATCCCCGCAGCCTTTACGCTAGTGCCCAACGTCAGCCTAGTGGCGCTCTACCGCGTGCTGGTTGAAGAGCAGGAAAAGCGGCAATTGCGCGGCATGTTCCAGCAGTATGTGAGCCCGGAAGTGATTCGCCGGTTGCAGACGGATCCGGATAAGGTGCTGCCGCGAAAGACCGAGCTCAGCGTGCTCTTCAGCGATATCCGCGGGTTCACATCGATTTCCGAAGCGCTCGACGCGCAGGAACTGGCCAATCTGTTGAACGGGTATTTGACGGAGATGACGGGAGTCATCTTCAAGAATCGCGGCCTATTGGACAAATACATCGGCGACGCGGTGATGGCCTTTTGGGGCGCGCCGTTTGAGGAACCGCACCACGCCGAAAAAGCCTGCCGCGCGGCGCTCGATATGCTGGCCAAGTTGCGCGAGATGCAGGCCGAGTGGAAGGCGGCAGGCCGGCCGGTGCTGGAAATCGGCATCGGCATCAATTCAGGGATCGCGTCGGCGGGAAACATGGGCTCGAAACGCCGGTTCGCATACACCGCCATCGGGGACGCGGTGAACCTCGCATCGCGCCTCGAAGGGCTGAACAAGGAATTCGGCACGCGCATCGTGCTCTCCGAATTCACGGTGGGCTTGTTCGGCGATGCGAAGTTTGTGACGCGCGAGCTGGACCTAATTCGCGTTAAGGGCAAGCTGAAGCCGGTGAGAATTTACGAACTGCTCGGCAATGAGACGAGCCCGGAGGAAATCGTCGCGATGGCGGGAGAATTCAGCGCGGCGCGAGCCGCCTACATTGAGCGCAATTGGGCCGAAGCTGCGCGCCGCTTCGAGCAGTTCCTGCAGCGCTGGCCGAACGATGGCCCGGCGCAGGTCGCCCTGGCGCGCTGCAAGGAATTCATCGCGGAGCCGCCGCCGTCGGATTGGGACGGCGTCTACGAAATGAGGCACAAGTAGGACCGCCGCGTCAGTTGTCGAGGCGGACGACGAACGTATAGCTCTGTCCGGCGGCACGCAACTGGCTGGCCAGGTCGCCGGCTGCTGCCTCCGTGGCGACGCGGCCCACGCGCACGCGGAAATACGGCCCATTCGGCGAGTCGTAGGGAACCACGATCACCGGCGAAAATTGCGCCGCGAGGCGATCGCGTAGCGCATCCGCGTTTTCTTTCACCAGGAATGCGCCCACCTGCACGCCGAACGCGCCGACCGTTGGGCTCGGCCCGCCCAGCATCTCAATGCGCACTTGCGCGGTCCCCGGTCCCACCATGTCGATGGCCCGCGCGGCTGAGAGCGAAAGGTCGATGATGCGATTGCCGACGAACGGCCCGCGGTCATTGATGCGCACTTCGGTCTGCTTGCCGTTGCTGAGATTCGTGACGCGTAGGACAGCGCCGAAGGGCAGCGTGCGATGCGCCGCAGTGAATTGATACATGTCGTAGATTTCGCCGTTTGAAGTGCGATGACCATTGAACGGATCGCCATACCACGAAGCCACGCCTTCTTCGACGTATTCACCCGGAACAGCGGGCTGGCCGCGCGGTGGCGCCCCAGATGGACGCGATGGCGCGGGCCGCGTCGCGCCGGGCTGCGTAGCTGACGGCGGCGGCGCGGGCGGAGGCGGTGAATAGGCGTGATGCGAGCAACTGGAAAGCAAAATGGCGATCGCCATGACAGAGAGCGTTAATGCGCGCGAAGTATTGGGCAGCGAGTTCCGGGATCGGGAAGCAGTCCGCGCGGCAGGGATTGCGACGCGTTGCCCGCTCTTCACGCCGCGTCCCGTTTCAATTTTTCTTCCTCATTTTCCGGTATTATAGGGACGCGTAAAATTTCTCGCAAGGAAGCCCATTGCCCCTCCCGCTGCGGTGGCGCTGGAAGCTCGACCGGCTCCGCGAAAAAGTAGCCTGGTTCTTCGGAGGAAAGAAGGCGGAAGGACGCCCGCGCCTTTGCCCCTCGTGCGGCACGCTGGTCGGCGCGACCGCTTCCCGTTGTCATCAGTGCGGCGCAAGCATGACGTTCTCCCTGGCTGCCGCGAGCAAGACGCTCAGCCGCCTGATGCCCACGACTTCGCCCGTAACTTACGCCATTCTCACACTCAGCTGCATTCTCTACGCCGTGACGCTCATGCTGACCGTGCGCTTGCATGGCTTTCAAGCGCCTAATGGAGGTGGCTTCGGGGCATTGTTTCAACTGGGCCAGATTGACGGCCAGGTTCTGACGCGCTTCGGAAGCTCGTGGCCGTTGTTCGTGAATGTCCTGCAGCCCTGGCGCTTCGTGATGGCGATTTTTCTTCACGGCAGCCTGCTCCATATCGGTTTCAACATGTGGGTTCTGATGGATGTCGGCCCGCTCGTGGAAGAAGTCTATGGCTCAGCTCGCTATCTGTTCATTTACGTCGCGACCGGCGTCGCCGGCTACCTGCTCAGCAGTTGGGTCGGAGTTCATAGCGTCGGCGGCTCGGGTGCGCTCCTAGGATTGATCGGAGTTTTGCTCGCTCTCACCCGCGGCCGTCAGAACGCTTCTCTGCAAATGCTTCGGGGCTCGTTAATCCGCTGGCTGATCTACATCGCCGTGCTTGGGCTTCTCGGCGCTGGAATGATCGACAACTTCGCGCACATCGGCGGAGCAGTCTCCGGCTATCTCCTAGGAAGAATCATGCCCGCGCGCGAGCCGGTCGATTTACATGATCGCCGCGTCGCGAATGCGCTGGGATGGGGAGCCGGTCTGGCGATAGCGGTGAGTTTTGCGCTGATGGCGCTGACGTATTTCCGGGCGGGCTGAATCAGCCGCCGGCGTGCAGACGCCGCGATACCACGATCGAGTAGTGCAATCCCGAGAAAACCACGAAGAACGCGACCAGGTAGCTGCAAGTGCGCTGCATCGTCATCAGCCAATTGCTCGGGAATACTTTCAGCAGGATCACTAGCAGAACGAGCAGTATCTCCAAGGTTGTCGTGATCTTCCCCCAGATGCTCGGTGGAAACGGGCGGTAGCCCACGGTGACAAGAATCGCGGCGCTCGCAGTGAGAAGAATGACGTCGCGGCCGAGCACTAGAATGGTGATCCACCAGGCGATTTTTCCCTTCAGCGCCAGGACGAAGTAGGACGAAAACATCAGCAGCTTATCGGCGATCGGATCGAGATACGCGCCGAGCGGCGTCTTCTGATTGAGCCCGCGCGCGAGCAGTCCATCGAGCCCATCGCTGATTCCCGCGGCGATCAGGATTCCGAGAGCCCAATCATAGCGATCGGAATACAGCGCGATAATAAAAAACGGCAGGAATCCCAGCCGCAAAAACGTGAGCTGGTTCGGAACCGTCAGGATGCGGCTGTTTTTGAGCGGCCTGGTGAGATCTTCAACGCGCATGTCAGGCGAACTGAGCGAGAAACTCAGAGACGCTGAGTCCGACTTTGCGATGGAACATATCCGCCATGGAAGGTATCGAGCCGCGCGATTCGTCGAGCGATATGCGTTCGACGCGCAGCAGCGGGAAAAAAACCGTCGGCAGTCCCATGCGCTCGCCCTCGGGGTGAACCACTTCGCGGATGAAATCGTCAAAGCTGCTCAAATCGACGCCGCGCAGCGTGACGCCGGCTGTGGAGATTTCAACCACCTGCCCCCAGAATTTCTCCTTCGGGCTGTGCAAGCTCACCACAACAATCGAATTCGGCTGCATGACGCTCCTGTCGGCAGGGCTGCTGAAGGGATGGTATCGCAGCAGAGGCGGCAATGCACGCCGCCGAGTTATGAAACTCGCGCTAGAGTGAACACCGACGCGGCGTCTCAGAGTTTGTGTGACAACTACGACGTCTTGTCAGGGCACGGCTTCAGCTGTGCCACAAATGCCGCAACTTGAGTGCGGCTTTAGCCGCTGAGGTCCGTCTTGTCACGTTTTCACACACACGCTTTCAGCCGGTCATTGAGCGCAAGTCGGGAGCCACTCGCAGCTTCGGCTCAGTCGCCTTTTGAACGTCGTCGGGTGTTACGCCGGGCGCGACCTCGCGCAGGACCAGGCCTTCGGCAGTAACCTCGATAACGCCGAGCTCGGTAACGATCAAATCCACCACGCCGACGCCGGTGAGCGGCAGGCTGCATTTTTTCACAATTTTCGCTTCGCCATCCTTCGTGCTGTGCTCCATCGCGATGATCACGCGCTTCGCTCCGGCAACGAGGTCCATCGCGCCGCCCATGCCTTTCAACATTTTTCCGGGGATGGCCCAATTGGCGAGATTGCCGGTTTCGTCCACTTGCAGCGCGCCGAGGACGGTGACGTTGACGCGGCCACCGCGGATCATGCCGAAGGATTCGGCGCTCGAAAA
This sequence comes from Candidatus Acidiferrales bacterium, assembly GCA_036833535.1. Classification (GTDB taxonomy): domain Bacteria; phylum Acidobacteriota; class Terriglobia; order Acidiferrales; family UBA7541; genus Palsa-147. The sequence goes on from DAITPO010000037.1 coordinate 25,455, forward strand.
ATAGCAACAGCCGGGAATTTCCGTAATCGTTTCTTTGCCGGCGTTGATGAGATCGGAGTCTTCCTCGCCTTCATAAGGATAAGGACCGATGCCGAGCATTCCATTCTCGGACTGCAGCACCACTTCCATGCCGGGCGGCAAGTAATTCGGAATCAGAGTGGGCAGTCCAATTCCGAGGTTCACGTAATAGCCGTCGCGCAGCTCTTTGGCCACGCGCCGCGCGATGATTTCGCGTTTATCGATTTCTGCTGCCATCAGCGCCTCCTGCTTGCCGCGTAACAATTCATGCCGACCGCTTCCGCACCGTGCGCCGCTCGATTCTCTTCTTGTAGCCGGAGCCCTGGAAAATCGCGTCCACGAAAATTCCCGGCGTATGAATGCAATCAGGATTCAATTGGCCCAGCTCGACGATTTCTTCCACTTCCGCAATCACGTAATCCGCGGCGGTAGCCATGACCGCGTTGTAATTCCGCGCCGTTTTTCGATAGACGAGATTGCCCCAGCGATCGCCCTTCCAGGCTTTGATGAACGCCACGTCTCCGCGCAGAGCGGGAATCAGCACATGCGGCCGGCCGTCGAAATCGCGAATTTCTTTTCCCTCGGCAGCGAGCGTCCCGTATCCCGTGAGGGTAAAAAACGCGGGAATTCCGGCGCCGCCGGCGCGAATGCGCTCTGCCAGCGTGCCCTGAGGATTCAATTCGACGTCGATTTCTTTTTTCAGCGCGAGCTGTTCGAATGTTTTGTTTTCGCCCACATAGCTGGCGATCATTTTTTTCACCTGCTTGCTCTGCAGCAGGAGCCCGATGCCGAAATCATCGACTCCGGCATTGTTCGAGACCACCGTATGATCCTTTGTCCCTTTGCGCCGCAGAGCGTCGATCAAATTTTCCGGAATGCCGCACAGGCCGAAGCCGCCCATCAAGATCGTCGCGCCATCGCGGATGCGCTCGACGGCGGCGTCGGCGCTGGCCACGCGTTTATCCATGCGAAATCTCCCTGAGTTCGTGCGTTAGCGATGCCTTGTCGGGTAGCGGAAACAGAAGAGTCTAATGCATCTACTCGCGTCTGGTGCGAAGGATTTTGTAGAGTTCGTTGGCGGAGGCGAATTCGCCTTCGAGTTCGTGGGTCGTCAGATTTGTCCGCAAGTAATCGATGGCTTGAGATACGCGATCGAGTGCGCGCGCGATATTGTCGGAATTTGTCAGGCAGATATCGCGCCAGACGGCGTACGGGCTGCCCGCGAGACGCACCGTATCGCGCAAGCCGCTTCCAGCAAGAGACGCGGGCAGCCCAGTTTCGTCGGTCTCGTCGAGAACAACGCGCGAGAGCGCGACCGCGACGAGCTGCGGTAGGTGTGAGACCACTCCCGCCGCCCAATCGTGCGTTTCCGCATCGCAGAACAACGGCTCGGCTCCCAGCGTTCGCACGACCGCCGTGAATTCCGTGACGCGCGCGTCATCATCTTCCAGCGTCGCGATCAGTGCATAGCGCGCGCCGCAAAATAGGTCCGGTGTCGCGCGATTGATCCCGGAAATTTCCTTTCCAGCAACCGGATGGCCCCCGAGAAATCGCGCGCGTGTCCCGAAAACTTTCTCGGCGAGATTGCAAATCACAGATTTCGTGCTGCAAGCATCGGTGATCAGAGCGCTGTTCTTTGCCGCTGCAGAGATCGCGGGAAGCGATTCCAGCGTTACTGAGATTGGCAGCGCGATGTAAACTAGATCAGCGTCGCTCACCGCGGATTCGAGGCTCGAGCTTGCTTCCGAAATCGCGCCAATCTCGAGCGCGCGATCGAGCACCGCCGGCTTGTCCCAGCCGACGACGACGCTTTGCGGGAAATTTCGCCGCAATGCGAGTCCGAACGAGCCGCCAATCAGTCCCGTGCCCAGAATCGCGACGCGATGGAACCGCGTGGAGTCGGCCATTCCTCAGGCCATCCGTCGCCCGACTACCGGCGCAATAATTTGAAGTTCGCGCATCAGCGCTTCGAATTGATCGGGGTAAAGCGACTGGGCGCCGTCGGAAAGCGCATGTTCAGGATCAGGATGAACTTCGATCAGCAATCCATCAGCTCCGGCGGCAACGGCGGCGCGCGCCATCGGCGCGACTTTATCGCGGCGTCCAGTGCCGTGCGAAGGATCGGCGACGATCGGCAGGTGCGAAAGTTTTTTGATCACGGGAATCGCAGCGATATCGAGCGTGTTTCGCGTATTGGTATCAAACGTCCGAATGCCGCGCTCGCAGAGAATCACATTGTAATTTCCGCCGGACATGATGTACTCCGCGCTCAAAAGCAGCTCCTCAATCATCGCCGACATCCCGCGCTTCAGCAGCACCGGCTTGCGCACCTCGCCCAGCGCCCGCAGCAAATGATAGTTCTGCATGTTTCGCGCGCCGACCTGTAGCACATCCACGTAGCCCATCATCAGCTCGACTTGCGACGGATCCATCACCTCGCTGACGACGAGCAGGCCGTTGCGGTCAGCAGCTTCGCGCAGCATTTTCAATCCCGTTTCGCCCAGACCCTGAAATGAATACGGCGACGACCGCGGCTTGAACGCCCCGCCGCGCAGAAGTTTCGCGCCGAGTTGCGCAACCGAATCCGCAATGCTATCGATCTGTGCCTTCGATTCCACCGCGCACGGCCCCGCGGCCACCACAACCTCAGTGCCGCCGATGCGCACGCCTTTGCCCACATCCACAATCGTGCCCTCGGGCCGAAAAGCGCGGCTCGCCAGCTTGTACGGCTGCGTGATGCGCACCACTTCGCGCACTCCATCCAGCAATTCGATATCCCGCGTGTCGAAATCCGGATGCACGCCCACCGCACCTAACACCGTATGCGTTTCTCCCGTCGAGCGGTGCACATCGAATCCGCTGCCGACGAGCCGGTCGATCACGTGCTGGATTTGTTCGTCGCTCGATCCTGGATGCATCACCACAACCATTGCTGTATCTCCCTGGGCTATAAATTCGAATATCTCAGGATCTACTCTTCGGACGTTCCTTGTCCGAAGCCGCGGCCGTATCTTCATGCTGCGCGGCGCGCTCGAGCGATCGCGCCTCGTCAATAATTCTCTCGAACAGGCGCCGGATCGCCGTATCGGCCAGCGGTCCGGGATTCGCGCGCTCCACGTTCGCCAGAATTTCGTTCTCGCGCGCCGGCTGGTAAACCGGCAATCCCTGCAGATGCTTCTCGCGGCCGATTTCGAGTGCGCAGCGCGCGCGTTCGTTCAGCAGCGCGATGAGTTTCAAATCAATCTCATCTATGCGGCGACGCCAATCATCGATGCTCATGATGGATTTTTGCTCCCGGCCGGGATTCCGCGATGGCTGACTCCGGATTTGCCAGCCTGCTTCAATGTGCGAATCAAGTTTGCGACAGCCTCCGCAGCGGCCTCAGGCGTCGCCGCTCTTTCAATTTCCGCGACGATCGCCGAGCCAACCACGGCCGCGTCGGCGATGCCGCCAAGAACCGAGACGTGCGTGGGCAGCGAAATTCCGAAGCCTACGGCGATTGGCAGCCGCGTCGCTTTCCGCGCCCGGCGCACGAGTGCCGGCAGCTCTTCCGGCAAAGCGTCGCGCGTGCCGGTGACGCCGGTCCGTGAAATCAGGTACAGGAATCCGGACGTAGCCGCCGCAATGCGTTCAAGGCGCTTATCAGTCGAGGTTGGCGCTGCAAGAAAAATCGTGTCGAGACCGTGCGCCCTCAGAATCGCGCGATAGTCGCCAGCCTCTTCCGGCGTGAGATCCGTTGCCAGGACGCCGTCGGCGCCCGATGCCGCCGCGCTCGCGGCAAATTTTTCGAGGCCCATCTGCAAAATGGGATTGTAGTAGCTGAAAAGAATCAGCGGCACATCGGTCTTCTGCCGCAAACGGCCAACGAGAGCGAGAATTCCGGCCAACGTAGTTCCACTCTTGAGCGCCCGTTCACTCGCGCGCTGAATCGTCGGCCCGTCGGCAAGCGGATCGCTGAACGGCACACCAAGTTCGATCACGTCCGCGCCAGCCTCGGCCGCCGCAAGAACGATTTTCTCCGTCGCCTCAAGCGTCGGGTCGCCCGCAGTCAAGTAAGCAACGAGCCCGAGCTCGCCGCGCCGCGCCAACTCGGCGAATCGCCGCGCGATTCGGCCGGTGCCGGCGCTCGATTCGAGCGATGTTGTGGCCTTAGACATGGCGCGCGAGCGTCTCCATATCCTTGTCGCCGCGTCCGGAAAGATTCAGGATCACGATTTCGTCGCGGCGCATTTTTGGCGCCCGGCGAATCAATTCGGCGATAGCATGCGCCGATTCAAGCGCGGGAATAATTCCTTCGATTCTCGAAAGCAGCTTCGCAGCCTCGAGCGCCTCTTCATCGCTCACCGCCGTATACTCCGCGCGGCCCTCCTGCGCGAGCCACGCATGCTCGGGCCCGACCGCCGGATAATCAAGCCCGGCCGAAACGGAATGTGTCGCGGAAATCTGGCCGTCCGCATTCTGCAGCACATAAGTGTAAGTCCCCTGCAAAACGCCCGGGCGCGCGCCCGAAAATCCCGCCGCAGCCGCGAGCCGCGCAGCATGTTCGCCCAGCCCCTTGCCGCGCCCCCCGGCTTCTACGCCAATCATCTTCACCGCTTTATTTTGAAGAAATGCGTGAAACAAGCCGATGGAATTCGATCCGCCGCCGACGCATGCAAAGAGATAATCCGGCAAGCGGCTCTCGGCGCGAAGAATCTGATCGTGCGCTTCTTCGCCGATGACTTTGTGAAATTCCCGCACCATCAACGGATAAGGATGCGCGCCGAGGACGGATCCGAGAAGATAATGCGTCGTGCGCACGTTGGTCACCCAGTCGCGCATCGCCTCATTGATAGCATCCTTCAGCGTCCGGCTCCCGGAATCAACGCCAACCACTTCGGCGCCGAGCAGCCGCATGCGAAAAACATTGAGCCGCTGCCGCTCCATATCCTCCGTGCCCATGTAAACCGTGCACGCAAGCCCGAGCCGCGCCGCCACTGCCGCAGTCGCCACTCCATGCTGTCCAGCTCCAGTCTCCGCCACCAGGCGCGGCTTCTTCATGCGCGCAGCGAGCAGGCCCTGTCCCAGGCAGTTGTTGATCTTGTGCGCGCCGGTATGAAGCATATCTTCGCGCTTCAAATAAATTCGCGCGCCTCCGAGATGTTCGGTGAGCCGCGAGGCAAAATGCAGCGGAGTCGGCCGCCCGGCAAATGTGCGAAGAAGCCCATCGAGTTCTTCGCGAAAAGACATATCGACTCGCGCGTCGTTGAAAGCACGTTCCAACTCTTCGAGCGGCGCTACGAGCGTTTCGGGGACGTAACGCCCTCCAAACGGCCCAAAGCGGCCGCGCTTATCGGGCATCGTGACTGTCGCAGCGCTCATGTTCTCGCCACTCCATCTCGAACAAGTTCAATTTCTTCCATCAGCGCGCGCAGCCTTTCGGGATCTTTCTTGCCCGGAAGTGCTTCCACGCCGCCGCAAACATCCACACCGAAAGGCTGCGCCTCGCGAATCGCGCGCGCCACATTCTCAGGATTCAAGC